>JAJNBE010000052.1 GCA_021155915.1 Solimicrobium sp.
ATTTTTGGCAGAGAAACCGAATCGCCTCAGGCATTACGTAGCTACGCCGCCGCTTTGATGGTAAAGGCCTTCGAACTGGAGCCCAGCGTATTTGCTGACCATCAACACATGGCAGAAGATAATTTCAGGGACTGGGTACAGAAGATGCTTGGCGGTAAAAAAGAGGATGGAAAAGCTGTTTTTAGCTGCAGTGCAATGGTGTCAGGAGCCATGTTAAGGCATACACAACAACAGCACGATTTTAAAACCATTGCTGCCAAAACGAAACCACCTGCCTGGTAACGCTTTACGCATTATTTGGGCGATTGGTTACTTTTATATCGCTTGGCTAATTCAGAGAGCGAGTGCATACAATAGAAGTTTTAGTAGGGAAAATTAATGAAATTGGCTAGTAAAATCGTTCACTACTACGCACCTAACTATTTCCCCGCTTACTAAATGCAACTGAGCGGCAAACAAATAAAGTTGCCGCTCGCCAACTTAAAGTTATTAGGAATTAAGCATTAAATTCCCTAGTTCTCCTTACTAGTCATCAGTGCCAAAGTCGCTTCTACAGCAGCTTTAATTCCTGCAGCTGCTTCTGCAATATTTTTCGCCAACATATAAGCCGGGGTACTAACTAATTTCCGATCCTTATCAACTACACACTCTTGCACCGGACAATCAACATGTTCTCCGCCCATTGCTTCAATTGTCTGCGCCGTGTCCTGGTCGTCGCCAATTGTAAGCTTTGCTCCCTCTCCGTAAATTAGCGGAATCATTGTTGGCGCAATGCAAATGTAACAGGCGGGCTTTTGTGCTGCGGCCATTGCTTTAGCGAAACGTAAAACGTCGGGCTGGATTTGACAAGAATTTTTTCTAAACGCGAAATCGCAAAGATTTTTCGCTGCGCCAAAACCTCCAGGAAAAAAAACAGCGTCATAGTCATGACTATGGGCGTTAGCAATATTAATGATTTCACCTCGCGCGATGCGCGCAGATTCCACTAATACGTTACGGTTTTCATTCTCTGCCACTTGCCCGGTTAAATGATTAATCACATGCGCTTGAGGCACGCTGGGTGCCATACATTGATACGATACGCCGGCACCAGATAAAGCCAGCATAGTAAGAACGCTTTCATGAATTTCCGATCCATCAAAAACACCGCAACCCGATAAAACTAGTGCTACCTTCATTTTCCGCTTCCTTTCCTGTGACTTCTGCGCAACCTACCGCACGGGCCAAATCCTGCGTTGCGCGGTGCTCATAATCCTCGTCTACTCACGTACCTTTCGGTTGCTACGCTCCGTGTGCTTGTCTTTGGCTCGTCGCTACGGTTGTGCAGAATTCTCTTTATTGATGAATGAGGAATCATAACGAGAAACGCGTTTAAAATCAGCTAATCGAAAGCCCATTGCTAATAGACTCACGAAGTAAGTAACTATGCACGCCAATAACACTCCCGCTAAATCCAAAGCCCGTAGATAAGGATGGCTTTGTAGCGCAATCCAATCAAATTGTGTATTCAAATAAAATGCCACGCCAGCCATCAGTAATAAGGCCACAGATTGCTTAGTAAAAAATAACATCCATCCTAATTTTGGAGTGTAAATACCGTGACGTTTAAGTGAAGCAAATAAAAAAACCGCATTTATACAAGCACCTAAGCCGACCGAGAGAGCAAGACCCACGTGGGCCAGTTCAGGCACAAAAATTAAATTCATTATTTGAGTAGCAATCAAAACGCCTACCGCAATTTTTACCGGAGTTTTAATATTCTGCTTGGCATAAAAACCCGGAGCTAAAATTTTAACCAAAATTAATCCGATCAATCCCACGCCATAAGCCACCAAAGCATAACTAGTTTGCATCAGGGCGCTGTCATTAAATTTACCATAATGGAATAACACCGCCGTGATCGGAACCGATAAAGTAGCTAAACCAACGGCGGCGGGTAATGCTAATAGAAAGGTAAGACGTAACCCCCAATCTAATAAGGAGGAATACTCTTCATGGTCATTAATGCTGTGTGCTCTGGACAAACTCGGTAACAGCACCGTGCCTAATGCGACACCCAATAACGCAGTCGGAAACTCCATTAAGCGATCTGCATAATTGAGCCAGGAAACGCTTCCTGTAATTAAATGCGAAGCAATATTAGAATTTATCAAAATACTGAACTGCGAAGCGGAAACAGCAAAAATGGCAGGCCCCATGTTCTTCAGCACCTGTTTAACCGCAGGATCGGTCAACGCCGAAATTGGCCGTAAAGAAATGGTGGGCAGCATGCCAATTTTGACGAGTGCAGGAACCTGTATCGCCAACTGCAAAATACCACCAATGAGAACAGCAATAGCAAACGCGTACACCGGTTGCGTTAGATAAGGTGCTAATAAAAGAGCACAGGTAATAAAAGAAATATTAAGTAGTACGGGCGAAAAAGCCGGGATGTTAAATTTATGCCAGGTATTGAGGATGCCACCTGCCAAAGCGACAAGCGAAATCAGCCCAATGTAGGGGAACATAATACGGGTCATCGTAACCGTCGCGTTAAATTTCTCCGGATTCTCAACAAATCCGCTGGCAAGTGCGTACACAAACAAAGGTGCGCCAATAATCCCGATAAGACTAGTTATTAGTAAGCTCCAGGCCAGTAGAGTCGCAACGGAATTGACTAAGGATTTCGTCACGTCCTGTTTTTGTTGACTTTTATATTCAGCCAAAATCGGTACGAAAGCTTGAGAAAATGCCCCCTCAGCAAATATGCGTCGTAATAGATTAGGAATTCGAAAGGCTATGTAGTAAGCATCAGCGAAAGCCGTCGCACCGATCAATTTCGCAAACAACATGTCGCGCACTAAGCCGGTAACGCGCGAAAGCATCGTCATACTACTAATAGAGGCAAGTGTTTTAAGTAGATTCATGAAGCGGGATTATACTCATCACACAACTAGGTAGCTGAATTATCGGCAATTCCAAATAAAATTTTATCGAAATTTAAGCTGCTTGACTTATAGTCGGCAATTCTTTGAATTGCTTGCAGATGCCCTTTTTCAGCCGCTTTTTTATGCCATTCATAAGCGATTGATGAGCCTGTTTTGAGTTTGCTATCAAAGCTAATTGTTTTGCTAAAAAAAGGCATGAACAGTTCACCAAACTTAAAAGCCTTATCTGCGCTTTCATCTTGTTGATACGCACGTTGAAATAAGACTTCCGCTAATTTCAGATTTTGCGGTATAACTTGGGTTCCTGTTAAATTCATCAGGCCAAGTTGATAAGAGGCCAAGCTGTGTCCTTCATCAGAAGCCTGCATAAAATATCCTATGGCTTCAGATTTTGGAAGAATTAATGGAAATATACCCGTCAAACTGCTCATCCCCAAGTCATAGCACGCCTCTCTATTTCCCTCATCAGCGCGTTCTTTTAATTCTTGAAGATACTGCTCAAGTACGTCAAAACCGAATGCCTGCCCACCGTTCGCTCCACTGACATAAACGCCTTTTGCGGTTCCAAACGCATAGGAGTTAGGCACCGCGGCTATCGCTTTTGCTCCTGTAGCTGCAGCGACTGCGCATGAACCAGCCGCACACGCTAATACTATCGCGTTATTGCCAGTGGCATAGCCTACTGTATTTGCTCCAAATACAAACAGACTTCCACTATGAAAACTGAGACTACCACCACTCAACCGCACTTCGTTTAGCGTAACGTTATTGGGTAAATCTAGCTGCTGACTCAACAATGTGAAGTTATATTCTCCATCAAAGGTAATGGGTGAAGCGGTTGGGAAAAAACCTTTCTCTATCGCGTTAATAACATTGTCTTCAGGAGTTGCCAATATGGCATCATATTGTTGTCCTAAAAGCTCCCGAACTTGTTTCTCCTTAGCGCTAACTATGTCTGTCTGAGTTTCCGTAAAAGTGTTGTGCGAAGAAACGGTTATTGCCGCCTTGTTAGGTAAGTACGGTCGCAATTGAAAAATGTTATCCATTATTTATATTACCTTTAGCTATTTACATTAGTTATTCTTTAATTACGTCAAATATGTCATCCGTTGCGGACGGACATTCTTTTAATGAATGTCATGAGCGTGATAGTGCTCAACAAAATCCGAAAAATTATCAACAGTATTGCAAATGATAATAAATTGCGCATTAGTACTATCCACATAGCCGCAAGCTCAGATTTCGTTTAATAAATAATTAGTGAGCGAATATACGGGCTCAGGACTGGTACCAGAAAAATTAAAAATGTATTCCCTCACCCCTGTCATTCACGCGTGCTTTTGCCAAGAATTCAGGATTAATAATTCACGGTGATATCCATCGTTACTCGGTTTCCAGACAAGAAATTGATCGCGGGCGGTTGAAGATGGGCTCGTTACCGCACGTAAGCGGAGCAGTCTTTATGAAGGCTGCCTCGCTTACGCGCGGTAACGCGTCCTTCCTGGATCCCCGCCTGCGGGAGGATGACGATATGTCGGAGGGGTCGCCTAGACGGGGTCGCCTAGACGGGGTCGCCTAGACGGGGTCGCCTAGACGGGGTCGCCTAGACGGGGTCCCAAGAGGGACTCGCTAAGACGAAGCAAAGGATTAGGGGCAATTTAGAACGACACAATCGTCTCGAAAACTATTCCGACAGCTAACCTTCCCGAAAATGGCGAGCGGAATGCTTAAGTCGTGGAGGGTGCTGTTAAAGTGTTGCCAACCCCAGCATTGACCTGGCCTTTTAAAATGCGTTACTTCACGCAAATGCCTTAAATATTGAATTAACACCCCTTGTAAATTGAAGCAAGATCGAATAAAATAGCCAGCTCTTCAGAATTCTTCAGCCATCGTAACGCGACGGCATATTGACATCGTTTAGGAAATTTCATGGCAAATACCGCACAAGCACGCAAACGTGCTCGTCAAGCAGTAAAACAAAACGCACATAATTCTAGCCAACGCTCGGCATTGCGTACGGCTATCAAAGCTGTTCGTAAAGCTATTTTGGCTGGTGATAAAGCGGTTGCAACATCAATATTCCAATCGTCCGTGTCGACTATTGATCGTATCGCAGATAAAAAAATCATTCACAAGAATAAAGCTGCCCGTCATAAAAGCCGGTTGTCTGCTGCTCTGAAAGCCTTGGCTTAAAACAAGCATTGTAGACACACTCAGATCAGTCTCTACAAGAAAACCATTTCGACAAAAAAACCACACGAATAAAATTCGTGTGGTTTTTTTGTCATTCGTATTTTCTACCGTTTTTTATTACTCTATAAGGTCCGAGACTTCTCACCCGAAACCAGAAAGTAGACCTGGCGGGCGATGAGATCTATTCCCTCCATAATTTTTTCTTAGTTAGCTTGCTAGATATGGGCTAAGCCAGCATTACAAAGAAGGCTCAGGGTTATCACTAGCGAGCGCAATGTCCCCACCATTTTCTACCCCAAATTCAAATTATCTTAATAGTTCAATTTTCGAACCCGGCTTAATATTTTTACGTTTAAACCAACCCGCATTCATTTCCAGAGCCTTAAGAGCCGGTTTTAGAGCGCAGTGCGACTGGTCAGATTGAGGCTGCATTTCTTCAATATTAAGTATGACGTTATCCTCGTTCATAAAAGCCACCGATAATGGTATCAGGGTGTTTTTCATCCACATGCACTGAATAGCCGGAAAATCAAAAATAAACATCATGCCTTCGTTTTGGCTTAACTCTTTACGGTTCATCAACCCAACTTGGCGTTGCGCTTGCGTTGTAGCCATTTCGGCCTGAATTACATAAAGCCCAACGGTATATTTTCTTACGGGTAATTTTTGTTGAGCCCATACAGAGATTAAAGAAAAAAATGTAACGATAAAAATAATACTGCGAGTAAAACGTAGAATATTAGTCTGCATAGCGGTTTAATTTCTGATTATGTTACAAATAGGATACCCAATTTCAAAGGAGATTGAGCTCACAATGATGAGTTTAGTTTATCATTATGGGCTTGCCATTTTTCGCCTATTTCCGGAGATACCATGTACCAACATATTCAAGTACCAGCAGAAGGTAAAAAAATTACTGTTAATTCTGATTATTCACTTACCGTGCCAGATAACCCGATCATTCCTTATATTGAAGGTGATGGTACCGGGGTAGATATTAGTCCAGTAATGATAAAAGTTGTTAACGCGGCCGTTGAAAAAGCCTATGGTGGAAAGCGCAAAATTAGTTGGATGGAAATTTATGCGGGAGAAAAATCCACACAAGTCTACGGACCTGATGTCTGGTTGCCTGAAGAAACTTTACGTGTATTGAAAGAATATGTTGTTTCTATCAAAGGACCGCTAACCACGCCGGTTGGTGGTGGTATTCGCTCGCTGAACGTGGCCCTACGTCAGGAATTAGACCTTTATGTATGTTTGCGCCCGGTGCGTTATTTCGCTGGAGTACCTTCACCAGTACGCGAACCCGAAAAAACGGATATGGTCATATTCCGTGAAAATTCAGAAGATATTTACGCCGGGATCGAATTTCAAGAAGGTTCCGATCAAGCTAAAAAATTGATCAAGTTTCTAGTCGACGAGATGGGCGTAAAAAAAATTCGCTTTCCGGAGACTTCTGGAATTGGTGTCAAACCGGTTTCACGCGAGGGTACCGAGCGGTTAGTACGTAAAGCCCTTCAATACGCGATTGATAATGACAAGCCATCGGTAACTATTGTGCACAAAGGCAACATCATGAAATACACCGAAGGTGGCTTTCGTGACTGGGCATATGCATTAGCACAAAAAGAATTTAATGCTGAATTGATTGACGGCGGACCATGGTGCAAATTTAAAAATCCAAAAACAGGCAAAGAAATTATTGTTAAAGATTCGATCGCTGACGCATTTTTACAACAAATTTTGTTACGCCCTTCGGAATATAGCGTTATCGCCACTTTGAATTTGAATGGTGATTATATTTCTGATGCTTTGGCTGCTCAAGTAGGTGGTATTGGTATTGCTCCGGGTGCTAACTTATCCGATTCCATTGCCATGTTCGAAGCCACCCATGGGACTGCGCCGAAGTATGCGGGTAAAGATTACGTGAATCCGGGTTCGCTCATTTTATCGGCAGAAATGATGTTGCGACACATGGGTTGGACAGAAGCAGCAGATATAATTATCAGCTCGACGAGTAAATCTATTTCCCAGAAAAAAGTGACTTATGACTTTGCGCGGTTGATGGAAGGCGCAACACAACTATCTTGCTCGGGTTTTGGCGATGTGATGATCGAAAATATGTAGATAACATTCGTTTTTTACAAAAGGCCGGCAATTGAACAGCGCTCAAGGTACGGTCTTTTGAGAATTTCCGAATTGGGATGAGGTTCGTTTTTTTATCTGAGCACGTGGCAAAATGCGGAAGCGCAATTTCTACATGCAAAATAAAAGCTCCACTGGTGGAGCTTTTATAGATAACGCTTAAAATTAAGGAGCTTGAATATTTGAGGCTTGCTTACCTTTAGGACCTTGCGTTACTTCAAACTGAACTTTCTGACCTTCTTTAAGGGTTTTGAATCCGTCCATTTGGATTGCTGAGAAGTGTGCGAATAAATCCTCACCGCCGTCGTCCGGAGTAATAAATCCGAATCCTTTTGAGTCATTAAACCATTTAACTGTGCCTGTTGCCATAATGCATCTTTCTGTAATTATCAAAAAATACGAGCGGTAAGATAGATATCCAGCAATATGCTAAATTCCACTTAACTTCCCTCTCACTATTAACGAAAAATAGGTTATTCGTTAAAGGGTTATTTTTGTGGCAAATATCAATATTGTCAAGAATTTGTTTTGAATTCTCCTTTGCAGAGACAAAATGCATAAGTCCCTCTAAATTTTAAGGTTTATCATAGCAAACCATTGATCTAATGCAATTCAACCCCATGTTTGGGATGAAAATGTACAAGTGACAAAATTATAGCGTTTTGATTTCGTACAAACCGGTTGAATTTATTTATGTCAAATAAGCACGAAAATAGTACAGTGATGGAAAGGCAGGAACAAAGATTAAAACCGCCTTCCATGTATAAAGTAGTTTTGTTGAATGATGACTACACGCCCATGGACTTCGTTGTTAATGTTTTACAGGAATTTTTTAATAAAAACCGCGAAGCGGCCATGCAAATTATGCTTAAAGTTCATCTTGATGGTAAAGGCATATGTGGAATCTTTCCAAAAGATATTGCTGCTACAAAGATTGATTTAGTAATGACATATGCCAAGCAGGAGGGGCATCCCCTGCAATGTGTGATGGAGGAAATATGATTGCGCAAGAATTAGAAGTAAGCTTACATATGGCGTTTGTGGAAGCACGACAAGCCAGATACGAATTCATTACTGTTGAGCATTTACTGCTTGCGTTATTGGATAACCCCTCTGCCGCTGAAGTTATGCGCGCTTGTGCCGTAAATATTGACGACTTGCGTAAAACGTTAAGTAATTTCGTCACGGACAATACACCCATTGTCAGCGGTACAGGTGAAGTGGATACACAACCCACGCTCGGATTTCAGCGAGTAATTCAGCGCGCGATTATGCATGTTCAATCTGCCTCCAACGGCAAGAAAGAGGTCACCGGCGCCAATGTTTTAGTAGCGATTTTTGGTGAAAAAGATTCGCACGCGGTGTACTACTTGCACCAACAAGGTGTCACGCGGCTGGACGTCGTCAATTTTATCTCACACGGCGTGAGAAAAGATCACTCAGCGGATAATTCTAAAGCACCAGATGGGGTTGAAGATCAGCATAGCGAGGCTCAACAAAAGGAGAGCGCATTAGATCAATTCACGCTAAATTTGAATAAGGCGGCTGCTAGTGGAAAAATTGACCCATTGGTCGGGCGTGACAGTGAGGTCGAACGCGTCGTACAAACTCTGTGCCGGCGCCGTAAAAATAATCCTTTACTAGTTGGTGAAGCGGGTGTCGGTAAAACCGCTATTGCTGAAGGTTTGGCTTTGCGTGTTAGTTTAGGCGATGTGCCAGATATTCTTCAAAATGCAGTGGTATATTCACTAGACATGGGTGCTTTATTGGCTGGAACAAAATACCGCGGCGATTTTGAATTACGTTTAAAGGCAGTATTAAAGCAGTTGAAAGATGCACCAAACGGTATTTTATTTATTGATGAAATTCATACCATTATTGGAGCGGGTTCTGCATCTGGGGGAACGTTAGATGCATCCAATTTATTAAAACCTGCGCTTTCATCTGGTCAATTAAAATGCATAGGCGCCACCACCTATAGCGAATATCGTGGTGTATTCGAAAAAGATCACGCTTTATCCAGACGCTTTCAGAAAATCGATGTCATTGAACCGACAGTGGAACAAACTGTGCAGATTTTACGTGGCTTGAAGTCTCGTTTTGAAGAGCATCATAACGTTAAGTATTCTGCTTCTGCTCTCACTTCTGCGGCAGAATTGTCAGCACGGTTTATTAATGACCGTCATTTACCTGACAAAGCCATCGATGTAATTGATGAAGCCGGCGCAGCGCAACGTGTGTTACCAAAATCGAAACAAAAAAAGACGATTGGTAAATTAGAGATTGAAGAAATTATTTCAAAAATCGCGCGAATTCCACAGCAGACGGTTAATCAAGATGACCGTAGCAAGTTACAAACTATAGAACGTGATTTGAAAAATGTGGTCTTTGGTCAGGATCCTGCGATTGAGGCGTTGTCTTCGGCTATCAAAATGGCACGTGCCGGTTTAGGAAAATTAGACAAGCCCATTGGTTCGTTCTTGTTCTCAGGTCCAACCGGGGTCGGCAAGACTGAAATGGCTAAGCAATTAGCGTTCACTTTGGGCATTGAACTAATCCGTTTTGATATGTCTGAATACATGGAGCGGCACGCAGTTAGCCGACTAATTGGTGCGCCACCGGGCTATGTAGGGTTTGATCAGGGCGGGCTTTTAACGGAAGCGATTACAAAAAAA
Source organism: Solimicrobium sp. (assembly GCA_021155915.1). Classification (GTDB taxonomy): domain Bacteria; phylum Pseudomonadota; class Gammaproteobacteria; order Burkholderiales; family Burkholderiaceae_D; genus Solimicrobium. The sequence goes on from JAJNBE010000052.1 coordinate 9,941, forward strand.
CCACATACCGTGCTGCTGCTCGATGAAATAGAGAAAGCGCATCCTGATGTGTTTAATATTTTGTTACAAGTCATGGATCACGGAACCTTAACCGATAATAATGGGCGCAAAGCAGATTTCCGTAATGTCATTATCATCATGACTACCAACGCTGGAGCAGAAAGTTTGCAAAAAAGATCGATTGGATTCATTGATAGTAAAGAAGCCGGCGATGAGATGGCGGATATTAAGCGCATGTTCACGCCTGAGTTCCGTAATCGTTTGGATGCAATTATTAGTTTCGGTGCGTTAGATGAAGGAATTATTTTACGTGTGGTTGATAAGTTCTTAATGCAGTTAGAGGAACAACTGAACGAGAAAAAAGTCGAAGCCATTTTCACTGAAACCTTACGTAAATTCCTTGCCAAAAAAGGCTTTGATCCTTTAATGGGGGCACGCCCTATGGCACGTTTAATTCAAGATATGATACGCAAAGCGCTAGCCGACGAGTTACTGTTCGGAAAATTAGTCTCCGGTGGAAAAGTTATAGTTGATTTAGATGAAAATAATCAGATCAAACTCAATTTTGAAAAGGAGTCTAAACCTTCAGCAACCCAGGAACCCGTAGAAACGGAATAGGTGGCTATCTAGCCCCCTATTTTGTTGCGTTAGAGAAATTTTAGATAGCCATTTCTTAACTTTTTAGGTATAGTTGTTAAAACAGGGATTGCTTTCAGGCAATTATTTAAACAAACTGAATCCTGCAGGGTAAATTAATGTCAATCTAATTATTAAGGTGCCTATCATGCTTCCTATTCATAGTTCCAGGTTTATAAGTCCTCCTCCTGATAACACCAGCATCAAAACTATGGCTAGAGCATTTGCTGCAGATGACGATTTTGAAGTAGCTGCTGGTGACTATAGTAATAAGAATTTTCCTAGGCTAACAGCATTTATTAAATTATGCCGTGATTTTCTAATTTTCTTAAAGCTGAAAGTTAACTCATCTGAGCAACTAGCCTATGATAAGGTAAAAGGACTACAAACTATAGCATCCGAAATAGTAGAGAAAACTCGTAATGCAGACCCAGATCTTAAAGAGATTAAACTTGATTCGATGGCTTTCGTAGAGAAAGAAGAATATGGGAAGACCTATGTATATATAAGTGATGGCTACAGTGAAATCAAAATAAGACAACCTATGACGATTGCATTAATTATAAATAAATCCAAGAAAATAAGGCCAGAACCTATATCCCTTGATAAAATCATAGAGAATTCTAAGGACGTAGCTTCCCGAAACTTTTTCTCTATACCTGATCACAAGTTGACTGCAGAATATAAAAACGTAAAACTTCAAGATCCGTGGAAGTACTGGTGAAGTCAGTCTCGGCAAGATAGAAGGTTAAACTTAAGTGAGCTTCACTTTAACTAATCCATGCTGATGTTCTACGTACTTCATAGTTCGCATAGCTTGTTAGCCAAGGGTCAAGACAATTAATGCTTTCCGGTACTACCAAACCCTCCATTGCCACGCAAACTAGCGCCAAATTCTTCTACCACCTCAAAATCCACTTGCAATACTGGTACAATAATCAATTGCGCCAATCGTTCCATCGGTTGCAAAGTAAATTCACTATTACCACGATTCCAGGTTGAGATCATTAATTGGCCTTGATAGTCCGAATCAATCAAACCCACCAAATTACCCAGAACGATGCCATTTTTATGGCCCATACCGCTGCGTGGAAGTATCATGGCCGCATAATTCGGATCAGCCAGATGAATCGCTAATCCAGTTGGGATTAATACCGTTTGGCCAGCTTGGATAGTAATAGGCTCTTCTATGCAGGCACGTAAATCTAACCCTGCACTACCAGGAGTAGCGTAGGCTGGTAAGAAGTCTTTCATCCGTTTGTCTACGATCTTAATGGCGATTTTTTTCATGAAGTAATTATTGTTGAAAGAGAAGTTTATAGTCGGGTAACAATTTCGGTAATCAATTGTCTAGCGAGGCTGAGTTTATCTGCCAAGGGTAATACATGGTGCCCTTCAGAATCGAAGATAACCAATTCATTGTGATTTTTTCCAAACGTATTTTGAGCGATATTACCCACTAGCATCGGCACATTTTTTTTTAAGCGTTTTATCGTACCGTTCTCAATTAGGTTTTCCGTCTCAGCGGCAAAACCGACACAAAATGGCGGATTAGTGAGCGAAGCGACTTCAGCCAAAATATCGGGATTCTGAGCAAAGCTTAATTGAGGAAAATCTCCAGTCTGATTTTTTTTCAATTTCTGGCTATCCACATTGGTCACCCGCCAGTCAGCTACTGCGGCCACGGAAATAAAAATATCGTGATGGGGAACCTGCGTTAATACAGCATCATGCATCTGCTGTGCGGTCTGCACTTGATGACGTTCACAACCATACGGCTTATCTAGCCCAGTCGGGCCAGAAATTAACTGCACAGTGGCCCCTGCTTCAAAAGCGGCTTGCGCAATCGCATAACCCATTTTTCCGGAGGAGAGATTAGTTAAGCCCCGTACGGGATCAATGGGTTCAAAAGTAGGTCCTGCTGTGATTAAAACGCGCTTTCCCGCCAATAATTTTTCTGTAAAAGCGGCAACTAGTTCCTCTAACAGTTCATTCGGTTCCAGCATACGACCCATGCCAATTTCGCCGCAAGCCTGCTCACCGGGCGCTGGCCCCAGAACTCTACATCCATCTTCACGCAACTGCCTAACATTACGCTGAGTGACCGGTTTTTGCCACATTTCCACATTCATTGCTGGCGCTATTAATAGCGGAACATGCACAGGTCGTGCCACACATAATGAAGAAAGCAAATCGTCGCAATGACCATGCGCCAGTTTGGCTATAAAATCAGTAGTGCAAGGAGCAATCAGTATTGCGTTGGCCATCCGGCTGAGTTCAATGTGCGCCATATTGTTATGAACGCGCGCATCCCATTGGTCACTGTAGACGGTTTTACCTGACAAAGCCTGCATCGTAACGGGAGTAATGAATTCACTCGCCCCTGATGTCATGACGACCTGAACGGTCGCTTCCTGTTTTATTAATTGACGACAAAGCTCAGCGGATTTATAGCAGGCCACGCCCCCAGTTAAACCGAGCAAAATGTGTTTTCCTTTAAGTGGATTGCGATCAAACATCGTCGTTTCCTCTATTTATTTTTTACGCGCCGTAACTCGTCTAATAAAAGTAATCCAGCTCCCAGACAGATGGCACTGTCTGCTAAGTTGAATGCGGGAAAATGATTACGTGCATAATAAAAATCTAAAAAATCGATTACATGACCGTACAAAATTCGGTCGACCACATTTCCGAGGGCGCCCCCTAAAATTAGCGCTAACGCCACACAAAATAGGCGTTGTCCGCTGTGCTTGATGATCAGATAAATAATAAATAAGGCAGCAGCAATACCGATGGCGGTAAACATATATCGTTGCCAGCCTGATTCGTTCGCTAAGAAACTAAAAGCGGCGCCTTTGTTGTACGCTAAAACCAAATTGAAAAAGTCCGTGACCGGCAGAGATTCGCCGTAAGCAAACAGCTTAACGATCGTGATTTTGGACAGTTGATCCAATAAAATAATGATGGCAGCTAAACCCAACCAAGGAAGGTAACTTTGCTTATTGCTAAGGCCTGAGGATCTTCTTTTCATAAGTATGCCAAAAATGTGAGAGTTAATGTGGGAGTTAATGTGCGAATGAAACTTAGAGTTAAGGTGAGCTTTAATATGACGGGTTTTTATAAAAAGCGCCGCATGACTTAAGATCCCTCTCCCATTACACGGGGAGAAGTCCTGAGGCGTACCCGCAATTTATCATTAAATAGTATAAATGGCGCCCCTTTTCCTTAAGCGAAATGACGCACTTCACCAGGTCCGAATACATTTTCAACACAGCGTTTACATATACTTGGATGGTCGCTATGCATCCCAACATCATTCCGACAATGCCAGCACCGTTCGCATTTTTGATGGGTTGAAGCAGTAACCGAGATACTTTCTTCTTCTATTGCTGTCACCTTCTCTACTTTTGCGCTAGAAGTTATGAAAATAAATTTTAAATCATCACCTAAACTAGCTATTAAATCATATTTGCTTCCTGAAGCACGGATGATTAAGTCTGCTTGCAATGAAGAACCAATACCCCCCGCCGCCCGCACTTCTTCTAGTTGTTTGGTGACATCTAAGCGAACGGTACGCAGCACATCATATTTGGCTAATAACGCTTCAGCGTCTGCTACTTCAGGAAGGGTATAAAACAATTGGGTAAAAATGGTTTCATCACTTTGGCGGTATTCGTCGCTACTCGCGAAGAATTTCCATGCCTCTTCCGCAGTAAAGGATAAAGTTGGCGCTATCAAACGTAATAGTGAATGCGTAATATGCCACAAAGCGCTTTGTGCGGAGCGGCGCGCAGGCGAGTTAACACCACTGGTGTACAAACGATCTTTCAATATATCCAAATAAAAACCACCCAAATCTTCCGAGCAATAACTCTGCAGCTTTGCGATGACAGGATGAAATTCGAATTGCTGGTAATGCGTTAAAAAGTCAGTTTGTAATGCTTGACATTGAGCGATAGCATAACGGTCAATTTCCAGCATGTCTTTTACAGCTACTAAATCTTTGCTCGCGTCAAAATCGCTCGTATTAGCCAATAAAAAACGTAAAGTATTGCGTATTCGACGATACGATTCAGTAATACGTTTTAGAAATTCTTCTGAAAGAGTGATTTCGCCGGAATAATCCGTCGACGCTACCCATAAACGCAAGATGTCAGCACCTAAGGTATTAAAAATTGTTTGGGGTTCAATGCCATTGCCTGCCGACTTCGACATTTTTCGGCCACTACCATCCACCACAAATCCATGGGTCAGTAGTGCTTTGTAAGGCGAACAACCGTCTAACATACTGGAGGTCAGCAAGGAAGATTGGAACCAACCCCGATGTTGGTCCGAACCTTCCAAGTATAAATCAGCAGGAAAATTCCCAGGGTGCGTGCCACGTAAAACGGTTTGATGCGTGCAGCCAGCATCGAACCATACATCTATCGTATCTTTATTTTTGACGTACATAGCCGCGTCGTCACCTAACAGATCAGCGGGTTCGATAGACTGCCAAACTTCGATACCTTCTTTTTCAACGCGTTGTGCAACCAACTCCAACAGCTCCGATGTGCGCGGATGCAATTGCCCGGTTTCTTTGTGCAAGAAAAATGCCATAGGAACACCCCACTGCCGTTGGCGTGAAAGGGTCCAATCTGGCCGGTTAGCGATCATGCCTTCCAAACGTGCTCGGCCCCAACTTGGGAAGAAAGCGGTTGTCGCAATTCCTGCCAATGCCGTCTCACGCAGAGTACGCCCACCATCTTTGGGGGTTACGTCCATGCGTGCAAACCACTGTGAGGTGGCTCGATAAATAATAGGAGTTTTATGCCGCCAGCAATGCATATAGCTATGATCGAACATCACTAACTTAAACAAGGTGCCGGCTTCCTTTAACTTATCACAAATTGGCTTAGAAGCCTGCCAAATTGTCATCCCGCCAAAAAATGGCAGCCACTCAGCAAATTTTCCATCACCCTTAACTGGACTAATGATTTCGTCATCGCTAATGCCATGTGTTTTACAGGAGCTGTAATCCTCTGTTCCATAAGCAGGCGCAGAATGAACAATGCCGGTACCCGTTTCAATACTAACGTAATCGCCCAAATACACCGGGGATACGCGGTCGTAACCCGCATCCATCAAAGCTAATGGATGTTTAAATTCAATTAGCGATAAGGCCGCACCGAGGCAAGTGGCTAAAATTCTTCCTTCTAGGCCATAATTTTTAAGCGAACTTTCTACCAGATCTTTCGCCAGAATTAACAGCGTCGGAACACCGTCCCGCACGGTATCGACTAGCGCATAAGTAATGGCGGGATGCATACTTAGCGCCTGGTTAGACGGGATTGTCCAGGGAGTCGTAGTCCAAATAACGCAATAGCCGTGCTTGTATGGCAGTTTTTCTAAACCGAAACTGGCGGCAATTTTATCATGCTGGAAAAAGGGAAAACCAACATCAATAGATGGATCTCGCTTGTCTTGATATTCCACTTCTGCTTCTGCTAATGCCGAGCCACAATCAAAACACCAATTAACAGGCTTTAAACCGCGATACACATAACCTTTATCGAGTATGGTCCCAAGTGCGCGAATTTCATCCGCCTCATTGCTAAAGGCCATCGTTTTATAAGGGTTATCCCAGTCACCAAGAACGCCTAAACGTTTGAAATCAATTTTTTGTTTCTCGATTTGTTCTTCGGCATAAGCCCGCGCTTTATTTTGTACTTCACTGGTGGGTAAGTGCTTGCCATATTTTTTCTCAATTTGAATTTCAATCGGCATACCATGGCAATCCCAACCGGGCACATAAGGCGCATCAAAACCCGCTAACGTGCGAGCTTTAATAATCATGTCTTTCAAAATTTTATTGACTGCATGACCGAGATGAATTTCGCCATTAGCGTACGGTGGACCATCGTGCAAAATAAAAGTGGGCCGACCTTTGGCGGCTTTGCGTATCCGCTGATAAATTTTCTTTTCTTGCCATTCTTTCACCCATTGGGGTTCACGTTTCGCTAAGTCGCCCCGCATAGGAAATGCGGTTTCCGTCATGTTGACAGGATAGGTTGATTTACTCGGCTTTTCTTTAGACATAATGTTCTCGTGAGATTTTTTGGTATCTTAAAGGTGTTCTCCCACTTCACTTATGCCGTGAAAAGAGAGAATTCGTTAAATTTTTAAAACATTAATTAAACTCTGATTGATAGTCGGTCAAATTCAAAATTAACATGGGTAATCATATTTCTTACAAAGCAATCACGCCTTTCCCTGCGACAGAGAAGAAGTAAAAAATGTGCGCGCTATGGCCTCATCGTTTTTGATTGCCTCCGTCATGCTAGCTAAACCAGAAAATTTTTCTTCATCCCGAATTTTTGAAAGAAATTCAACTTGTACCAACTTTCCATAACATGATTCTTCATAATCAAAAATATGGACTTCCAATAGAATACGACCAGCGTCCTCAACGGTTGGGCGAACGCCTATCGATGCCACTCCGGGTAGAGGATGCTCGGCTAAACCATGAACTTGGACAATAAAAACACCATTTACCGCAGGACGCCTATGTCTGATGCTAAGGTTGATGGTTGGGAAACCAATCGTACGTCCCAGCTGCTTCCCGCGCACCACGCGTCCCGAAATTACGTAAGAATGACCGAGTAATGCGTTAGCTTGAGCAAAATTACCGGTTGCCAATGCCGCTCGCACTGCTGAGGATGAAATCCGATGACCATTGATCATGACAGCGGGCAACGTTTCAACCGTAAAACCGTATTGTTTCCCCGCTTCTTTAAGCAAAGCAATATTTCCGGTTCGTTTGGCTCCAAAACAAAAATCTTCGCCGACCATTAACCATTTGGTATGCAGCCCCTCTACCACTATTTTTTCGATAAATTCCTGGGGGCTTTGGCGGGAAAAAGTAGCATTAAAATGCTCGACAATAATATTGTCGATGCCAGCTTTCGCCATTGCGTTCATGTTGTCACGTAAATTGGCAATGCGGCTTGGTGCTTTATCAGAATCACCGGCAAGGTCAGCAAAAAACTCACGCGGGTGCGGCTCGAAAGTCATGACGGTAGCTAATAGATTAAAACGGTCCGCAGCCTGACGAACTTTTGCTAATAAAGCCTGGTGGCCCAGGTGCAGGCCGTCAAAATTACCAATGGTTAAAGCACATGGGCGATCTGGGATAGCATGAGAGAGTCCGCGGAATACCTTCATTGGTGCCATTAATTATTGCAAAACCGTTGATTATAAAGGTTTAAGGAGGAAGTCAGGCAGGTTTAGTGGAATTTCTACCCAAGTTTCTCCCCTGCGAACAGCACACCTGCGGTCTTGTTGCAGACCGCAAGTTAGTCCTTTAATTAATCTCGCTGCCTTTTTTCAAAGGAGCTATATCCCAATGCGCGTTGAGAACCGTTACTGCACATAGCCCTGCTGTTTCGGTACGCATAACCCGTGGCCCGATGGATAAGCAGATTGCACCCTGCTTAATCGCAAGGAGCTGTTCAGCATCCGTGAATCCGCCTTCTGGTCCGATCATTAAGGTAACTGCCTGAGCCGGATGCTGACGGGCCCAATTTGATAATGATACTTCTGAAGATGGGCTCAATATGATTCGCTGATGTGAAGGAGGTTGATTAATCCAAGTAGTGAAATTCAAGAGTGAATGTAAGTGTGTCAGCTGGTTTCGGCCACATTGTTCGCTGGCAGATTCAACGATACCTTGCCAATGAGCGTGCCGCTTTTGAGCCCGCTCATCCGATAAACGCGTTACGCATCGTTGTGTTGTCAGAGGCTGAATTTCCGCAACGCCTGATTCCACCGCTTTTTCAACAATCCAGTCCATTTTGCTCGCTTCAGGTAGTGCCTGAGCCAGGGTAATTGCATAATTTAGTTCTACTTCGTTCGGGTTAAAAGCATTCACTTCCGCAGTGATACGCTTCTTTTCCAAAATGGCAATCAGATTTGCAACATAGGATCCACCGGTGCCATTAAATAAAACAATCGGATCTCCTTCTTTTAAACGCAGTACGCGGCAATGATGTGCAACCTTATCGGGTAGCCTTATCGGGTAGGGTAATTAATGCGCCGACGGCGAGGTCAAGTGAAATGAAAAAACGTGCCATTGAAAAGGTCTATGTGTGTTGAAAACGCTAACAGGCTCAGGTGGATCGCCTATTTCGAATACCTCTGTGGGGTAGAGTAAATGAAACGAAAACCCATAGAGATCACTGGGTGATCGATATTATTATTTGTATTCCCTATAATGCTTAAGTGAAATCGTTTTAGTGCGGAGTTGTGGACAAATCCAATGTGGAAACTACTAATAGATATCGATAAGAATAATATTTAGAATCATGCTTATAGCGAACGAAAAACATTCACCGTCAATTTTAACCTTTTTAGCTGTATTTTTAACCATTTTAAGGGTTAAAAGGTACAAAAACTTATTCATAAGGAATATAAAATGATACAGCTTCCACCTGACGCTCTTATAAGAATTTCGCAGTCTCTTAATCTAAACGAATACACCAACTTACGCAGTACTTGCAAGCTGCTTCTAGAGGTTGTGCAACTCAAAGAAATGCATGAATTAGATCTTCATCGGGCAAAAACACTTGAAACCGCTCTCACCCCTTTCACTTCTTTCTTTAAGGATGTTTCAGAATGCCCCCAAGACTTCTGTTACTTACCACTGCCCCCCATTATGTTGCAGACCTCGATCCGTACTCCTCTATTGCTTCCCCTTTTGCAGATAGCTGGTAAAGCAATTATTAATCTGATTGACTCGGGCCCTCCTAAGAGAACCCAAAAATATATACCTGAACTAATAATAGAGCTAAAGAATTTTACTGGTGAGTTACAGGAAAGTTTTTTTCAAAAAAATATTGCCGAGATCAAAGAAAATGCTCAATTTCTTGAAGGCCGTTTAGAAGCAGAAAGATTGGAAACGGAAAATCTAGATGCACTTCCAGAATCTGATAAGCATGGAGAAGATTTGGAGACAATATATAGCTTCACTACTGCTGAAGCGACCTTTATCAGAGAAAGTATTCATCAAATCAAATTATGCATGGTTGAACAACACCATTTACTAGCAGAATCTGACCACTATGAGAATGGAAGTCTGGAAAGATCGTTCCTCAATCAAATACATCAGAATGAGGTTCTCAACAAATTAAAGAGTCATTCCTCATGGATTTCTGTAGATTTTTTTAAATCGGCTCACGCCTATGAGAACACCGCCGCTTTGTTCACCTCAAGGCCTGAAAAAATACAAGCATACTTAGCGCAACGGCAACAATACGACCTTAGCCTGTTAAAAAATCACCTAAAGAAATCTTCTTTTTTTTAAAAATACTGGCTCTAAGCGAAAAAAAGAGACCTTTGCACAGCCGTAGAGAGCAGGCCGAAGACAAGGCGCACGGAGCGCAGCAACCGGAATTTAGGTACATGAGGATTGCGCAACGCCATATTTGGCTCACGTAGTAGGCTGTGCAGAGGTCTCATATAAAGGGCATTCTAATTCTATCCGGTCCGTTCTTTCCCCTTCGCATAAAGAAGGAACTTACATTTGGTGCGTAACCAAAAAACGGATGCCAAACTTGAATAATTTTTCCTGCAATCAAAACAGCATAGACTCCATTTATTATTCTTATCCAACAAGTTTTCTCAATTGAATAAGTCTTGCCACACTACGCTAACCTGATCAGCTTTTTGGATCGCATTATCCATTTCAATCTTCGCCTGATCAATTCCTTGCAGCCGAATCTTGTGCGGCAGTTTTCGCCATTCGCGATAAACATTCGCAACCTATTGTGCCGCAAACAGCTCAGGTTAATAAGTTATGCTGAATTCCTCGGTTGGGATCAGTAAATGAAACAAAAACCGGTAAAGATCACTTAGTGTGCAATTTTCTTGTATTCCCTACAACGCTTAAGTGAAATCGTTTTAGTGCGGACGTGTGGACAAATCCAATGTGGAAACTACTAATAGATACCGATAACAAAAATATTTAGAATCAAGCTTACGCAAACAAAAAACATTCGCCGTCAATTTTAATCTTTTTTTAGCTGTACTTTTAACCATTTAATGGCTAAAAGGAACAAAAATTACTCATGAGGAATACAAAATGCTACAGCTGCCGCCTGACGCCCTTAAAAGAATTTCGCAGCCTCTTAACCTAAAAGAATTGAGCAACTTACGCACCACTTGCAAGGAAATGATAGCGGTTGAACAACTCAAGGCAATGCAGGACTTAGATCTTCAACGGGCAAATACCCTAGAAACCGCGTTCAGCCCTATCTTTAGGGATTTCTCTGATTGCGTTCCGATCTTTCGTACCCAAAATGAACTGGCCCATTATGTGTTTATGGCCACTCTTCTTCCCATAATTCCTCTTTTGGAGATATCTTATAAAGCAATTACAAAGCTGGTTGACACTGGTCCTCTGAAGAGAACTCAAAAATATATTCCTGAATTGATAATAGAACTGAAGAATTTTACCGGGGAGTTACAGGAAAGTTTTTTCCAAAAAAATATAGCCGAGATCAAAGAAAACGCTCAATTTCTTGAAAACCGTTTAGAAGCGGAAAAGTTAGAAACGGGAAAACTAGAGGCACTTTCAGGTTTTGATAAGAATGGAGAAGATTTGGAGCTAATGTATAGCTTCACCGCTGCTGAAGCGACCTTTATCAGAGAAAGTATTCATCAAATCAAATTATGTATGGTTGAACAACACCATTTACTAGCAGAATCTGACCAATATGAGAATGGAAGTCTGGAAAGATCATTTCTCAATCAGATACGTCAGAACAAGGTTCTCGATAAGTTGCACAGTAAATCGTCAAAGATTGATGACGATTTTTTTAGATCGGCTCATGCTTATGAGAACGCCGCCGCTTTGTTCATATCAAGGCCTCAAAAAATACAAGCATACTTAGCGCAACGGCAACATTTTGACCTTAGCTTGCTAAAAAATCACCTTAAAAAATCTTCTTTTTTTTAAAAAGTACTGGCTCTATGCGAAAACATAAAGGGTTATCCAATTTTATCGAGTCCGTTCCTTCCCCTTCGCATAGAAATGAAACTTATATTTGGTGCTTTAACCAAAAAACGGATGCCGCACTCGAATAATTATTTCCTCTAATCAAAACAGCATAGACTCCAATTTATTATCCTTATCAAACATATATTCT
>JAJNBE010000053.1 GCA_021155915.1 Solimicrobium sp.
ATTTCAGTACTTTACCTATATATACATCTCCAATACTTGCTCCTTTATGTTTAAAACCGCCTGCTGTGCCAGCATTAATTATTAAATCTGGTTTAAATGTTTTTATAGACTCCCAGGCCATCAATACCGCAGATTCCTTTCCAATCCGATCAACCTTAAAATTCCTGCATTTACCGCTGTAGACTAAAGTAATCTCCAAGGATGTTGAACTCACTAACTGATAGGCTTGCATTGGTAAGTCAGGATCAAAATATCCATTTATTGGAAATAGACGAAGTTTCCTGACAATAGCTTTTGCCTCTACTTCCATGGCAACTAACAACAAAATTTTCCTAATAACAGACATTTGGGCACTCTTAACTATGATTGCGTATTTCACGTATTCGTGATCGGCTGTTTCAGGAGCTGGCTGGTCATTTCAAATCGATCGTGACCGATACCGTCAATGGTTTGGAGTCTTCTGCACGCCTCATCTTCTTTCGCCCATTTTTCCAGCTTCGACGTATGATAAACAATCTCTTCTTCCGTTTTTTGCAAATCCATCTTTAAGCGGTTTAACAAGCTTCTTTCTGCTGGCCTAACTGTTCGCACTCATCCTCTAATAATACAGTCAGCGCATTCATTAACTGCGTCTTTCTTTTAGCCACCGCTACGCCAGACTCCGCCAGTAGGACTCTCATCGTGTTAATTAATGCGGTGCGCTGTTTGAGGTAAAAACTTCTTACCCGATGCAGGGCCTGATTGTCTAATTGCACATCGTTCTTAATCGGTACAAATCGCAACTGGCTCTCGTTACTGCTTCGTTACAGGCTGCCGCATCCCATGCATCGTTTTTTTGAAGCGCGTCTGCGTATCTTTTTACTCTCCGGACTGTTCTTACGGTCGCCTACCTGAAACGGTTCCACATAAAAGTTATACTACAGATGATGTTTAAAGAGATGGGCAGTAAAGGTGTCATCTTAAAATGCAGAAGGGGAGAGTATCAGCGTATTATTTATGGTGACCGCTTAAATTACGTTCAAAATTAACAATGTCAGCGCCAGGCTTCAGGGAGTATAGCTGTGCCAAACGTCCTCCTGATGCTATTTTTTTATTTGAAATTTCAAACATTTCTGATGCCTCCACTCGCCGCATTAGACTTTTTCGTTGAATGGGCTTTCCTATGATGGCTTCAATCACTTTGATCAATTGGCTAATACTAAATTTTTCAGGCAAACAAAATACTGGGATCAGGGAATACAGCGTTTTCTGTTGTAGTCGCTGCATCGCCATATCAATGATTCGGCGATGGTCAAAAGCGATCAATAATTCAGGCAATTCACTCACACTTAACCAACGAGCACTTTCTACAGAGGAGACTTTAGGTTCAACATTTTGATGTGCTACCATTGCATAATAGGCAAGCGTAACGCTATATCCCCGAGGATCACGACTAGGTCCAGAGATCACCTGCAATTGCTCTAAATAATTCGGTACAAAGCCCGTTTTGTCCCAAAGCTTCCGACGTGCGGTCATATTTGTGTTTTCATCTACATTGATATCGATAAATCCTCCTGGCAGCCCCCAATAACCAAAAAACGGCGCCTCAAGGCGCTTAATCATGAGCACTTTCAAACTACCCTCGTAAACAGTGAAAAGAACACTGTCCACAGTAAACAATGGTTTATCTATATTACATATCGTATTCATTTTTCACTTTTTGTGTCTTTAGGACACTTCCTTATAGCATACAGGCCAATATTATAAAAATCATAATATCTTACTTGACTTTGTGTCACAAAGACACTAATATCTCTTCATATATTGTTAGTTCACCCTAAAACAAAAATAAACCTACCTCTGATTATTCCGAAGAAAGTTAACAATGAATAGCCACACTACAAGCAATAATCGCTATTTTTTAACAAATTCTCAGCAATCTGAAAATTTGTTTAAGCATTTTCAATTTGGAAGTGGTGAGAATCATTTTGAAATTTTAGCCCCTTGCAGTTCCTATGTCGAAATTATGTATCGCTACAGTGGAGATCAATCGATCATCCAACTGTTATTACTGACAGATGCATTACGTCGTCAAGGCGCAGACGTGATTGATTTATGTATTCCCTATTTTCCAGGTGCTAGACAAGACCGTGTTTGTAATTCAGGCGAACCGCTGTCGGTTAAAGTCTACGCTGATCTGATCAATCAACAGCGTTACCAAAAGGTTTGTGTTTTTGACCCTCACAGCGACGTGGTTGTGGCCTTATTGAATAACGTCCAGGTAGTCAAGAACCATCAATTTATCAAAGATATCGTGAATGATATCGGCCAGAATGTGACTTTAGTGTCACCCGATGCAGGTTCTAATAAAAAAATCTTTGAATTATCATGCCAACTGGGTGGGTTGCCAGTAGTCAGGGCGGACAAAATACGCGATGTAAAGAATGGGGCAATTATAGATACCGCGCTTTATTGTGAAGATCTGAGCGGAAAAACAGCGCTAATCGTTGATGATATTTGCGCTGGCGGTAAAACGTTTATTGAATTAGCGAAAAAACTAAAAACCAAGAACTGCAAAAAAATTGTCCTGGCCGTGTCGCATTATGAAGGTACTGCGGACGAGGAAAAACTAGCAGACAGTGGCATTAATGCGATATACACCACTAACAGTTTGCAAGACCTGGCGGCAACTGAATTTCTAAATGTAAAAAATATTTGGCGCTTTATGCCAACACAAGGAAAAATATTATGAACTTGAATCCGGCTACAGCAATTGATGGCTACAAAGTCGATCATCGTCGCCAATATCCCGATAATACTGAAATTGTATTTAGTAACTTGACTGCCAGAACGACTCGCCGGCGTTACACCGATCAGTTAGTCTTTTTTGGGTTGCAGTATTTTATAAAAAGTTTTTTAATCAAAAACTGGGAAGAGAACTTTTTTAAACATTCCAAAGAGGAAGTTATCGGTAGATTTTCTCGTCGTATAAATAACTATTTGGGACCGAACAAGGTCGGAACTCAGCACATTGCGGAACTCCACGACCTGGGCTATCTGCCTATAAAAATTATGGCTTTGCCCGAGGGTTCGGTTTATTCGATAAGAGTGCCATGTCTTGTGATTTTCAATACAGACGAGCGTTTTTTCTGGCTCACCAATTACTTGGAAACCATTTTGTCGACCAGTGTATGGGGCATGTGTACCAGTGCCACTACAGCGCACGAATACAAAAAAATACTTACAGCTTATGCATTGGAGACCGATGGCAATACCGAATTCGTGAATTGGCAAGGACATGACTTTAGCTTTCGCGGAATGTATGGCGCAGAAGCTGCCGCAATGAGCGGTGCCGCGCATTTACTAAGTTTTACAGGTACAGATACTATTCCGGCCATCGACTTTTTGGAGGATTTTTACGGGGCAAATAGCGATTTGGAATTAGTAGGCGGCAGTGTAGCAGCAACCGAGCATTCAGTGATGTGCGCCGGCGGCATGGACAACGAACTTGAAACATTCCGGCGTTTGATTCAGGACATCTATCCGGCTGGTATCGTGAGCATCGTGTCCGACTCTTGGGACTTTTGGAAAGTAATGACGGATTTCACCTTCAAACTTAAAAAACAAATTTTTGCTCGGGATGGAAAAGTGGTATTTCGTCCTGACACGGGCTGTCCCGTAAAAGTGATTTGTGGTGATGCTGATGCCAAAATGGGTTCGCCAGAATATAAGGGTGCAATTGAATGCCTATGGGAAGTGTTCGGGGGAAGTGAAACTAAGCAAGGATACAAAATTCTGGACCCTCACGTTGGACTGATTTATGGTGATTCAATTACTATTGAGCGCGTCGTTGCAATTTGTGAAGGGCTTAAGGCTAAGGGTTTTTCTTCTACCAATGTGGTGTTTGGCATTGGCAGTTACACCTACCAATACGTTACCCGCGATACCGATGGTTTCGCCGTTAAAGCCACTTTTGCCAAAATTTCCGGCGAAAATCGCGAAATTTTTAAAGCACCTAAAACGGGGGATGGAACCAAGAATTCAGCTAAGGGATTGGTAGCGGTCTACAAAAATGATAGAGGTGAGTTTTATTTGAAGGACCAGGTGAGTTGGAATGAAGTCAATAACTGTGAATTTGTACCTGTATTTGAAAATGGAAAGCTGTTCAATGAAGTGACGCTTGCTGAGGTCCGAGCTAGACTAGCTGCAACAATTTAAGGTAGCTCTGCTGCCGCCTGGCTGGCCCATTAGAAGCGCGCATAATCCCCGTCTTCTATCCTAGTCGGCCAGGACTTTAACCATTTTTAGATGCTTAACTAATTGCAAAAAAGCCTCTTTCTTAGCCTCCTTATTAACTAAACGCAAAACGTAGGAGGGATGATAGGTTGGTATTAAATGGGATCGGCCATATTCCAGTTGCTTACCTAGCATGGGTGTTAGCTTAGCGGAAGTCGAATGGAGCAATGCACGCAACGCCGTCGCGCCCAGGGCGACCATAACCACCGGCTGCTGTTGGGCAATTTCCTCTTCCAACCAGTGACTGCAGGCATTAATTTCTTGTTGATCTGGCGTCTTGTGCAGACGATGTTTGCCACGCGGTTCCCATTTAAAATGCTTGACCGCATTGGTAATATACACGGTGTTCCGGTCAAGTCCGGCTTGAACCAGCGCTTGATCCAACAATTGCCCAGCCGGCCCGACAAAAGGTTTTCCTTCTATATCTTCCTGATCGCCGGGCTGTTCGCCAATTAACATGATGCGAGCTGTAGAAGGGCCGGTCCCGGGCACTACCTGGGTGGCGTGTCGCCATAGATCGCAATTTCGACATTGCTGTAATAACGTCAGTGGCACACGTTTGGGCTGAGCGCGCTGCGCTTCTATATTAAGGGTAGCCCCATTTCTTACACTTACCTCATTGACTTGGCCAACACGCTGTGCACCCGCTGTGGCGTCACTAATCAGGCCGGGAATAAGCTTTCCTTCTGGCAAATTTTTCCAATAGCGTACCGGCATATTAAGCTCCATCGCATTTGTGTTTAATCGTGCTGGGTTAAAGATACTGCGGTAATACACCAGCCACAATGACTCGCTACCGTCGTCAATTTCTGGTAATCCCTGCAGGATTGGCGCATCACTCAGGTGTAACTTAGTCCCATCCCAGCACGCACTGCCTTGCGGCGTCGCAATCATCCAGGTGACTTGGCCCATGCGTCTGGAAAAATGTTCGGCGACTTGCGGTAACACATCGTGACTTGGCTCGAACCAGGCAATAAAACGCGGTGCATTGTTAGCCGGATCAGGTGGGATGTATTCTCGAAAACGCACAAATGCATTCATCTTATGTATTTCGCGCTGTACGGTTTTGACCATCTTATACAGTCGCGCGCCGTCAGGATCAGCAGGCGAAATTACCACTTTTTCACCCTTCTGCCAGCGCCACAGCACCTTGTATAAAAAAGCCCAGCGATCCTCGCAGCGGTAACAGGCAGCAGCCTCGAGTTTTGATACTAGGGTCCGTGATATAAGCAGAGGCGGTTTTGCATTGGTTATCTCATCCAATGGTAAGAACGTATTCGCATTGCTTAATAGCTCATTAGATTTATCGGAACAATTCCAATGAACGTTATGGGGAGCCATCTCGGCCATTAGGAGATGGCGCGCGACACGGCGCCACTCTTGAAATGAATCGGCATTGACGGAGATATTTATCATCAATTCTTTACCAGAGATTCAACTGTTGCGGGGCATCTGCCAGCACTCGGCGTAACGTGTCGGAAGAGGAGCTGGCTTGTTGAGGACGATAGTCGGCAGTCATAATAAACGGCTGCAATTTTTTCATACTGCAGTGCAGTCGTACCAAGTCATCATAACGAATTTTACGTTGCCGACGTAGTTCGACCAACCTTTTAGCATTGCGCAGACCAATACCTGGCACACGTATAATCAAAGAAAGATCGGCATAATTCAAATCAAGTGGAAACTGATCTCGATGGGTGAGCGCCCATGCCAGCTTTGGATCAATGTCCAAGGCGAGATCACCGCCAGAAGGCAGCAGTTCCGGGACCTGGAATTTATAACTACGCAGCAAGAAATCAGCTTGATATAAACGATGTTCGCGCAGTAGGGGGGGTGGCCGCAACGGGACGCTGTTCGGGCTTTGGGGAATTGGGCTGAACGCTGAGTAATATACACGCTTGAGTTTATATGCGCCGTACAAATGTTCAGCGGTCGTCAAGATAGTACTATCATCGGCCTGGTCGGCTCCTACAATCATTTGCGTGCTTTGACCCCCCGGCGCAAATTTGGGGGCTTTAGGCTCTGTACCTTTTTCATCTAGTCCGCGGCGAATCATTCCCATTGCTAATTTGATTGTATGCATGTTTTTTTCTGGCGCCAGGCGTTCGACACTGTCTGAGGTAGGCAGCTCAATATTAACGCTAAGGCGGTCTGCATAACGTCCAGCAGCCGCGATTAGCAATGGGTCAGCATCGGGAATAGTTTTAAGGTGAATATACCCACGAAACAAATGAATTTCGCGTAATTCTTGTGCAACTCGCACTAATTGTTCCATCGTGTAATCGGAGGAGCGAATAATGCCTGAACTAAGAAATAGCCCATCAATATAATTGCGTCGATAAAAATCGATTGTCAGCTGAATAACCTCCTCGGCGGAGAAGCGGGCGCGGGGCACATTGCTGGAACGCCGGTTAATACAATATTGACAGTCATAAATACAGTAGTTAGTGAGAAGTATCTTAAGTAAAGAAACACAACGTCCGTCGGGGGTATAACTATGACAGATACCTGTGCCGGTAGTAGCGCCCAAACCTCCAACACCTCGTGAGGATCGCTTAGGTGCGCCGCTGCTAGCACATGAAGCGTCATATTTGGCCGCATCTGCCAAAATTTCTAATTTGACGTCTAGGTTCATTTAATGACTCTCAACTCGTTTGAATATATAAGCTACTCATTTTGGCTTCAGTTTATAGCTGTACTGGTTATATATACAGTTATATTACTTTAATTTGTGCTATTTAGTGCATGTTTTATAAAAAACGTTGTGGTAGGTCACCGAGACTGCACAAACGGTAGGAAACAGGGGAAGCGCCGAGCGACTAGAATGCAGTGGGATTACGCCAAATCATTCAATGAAAGTATTTCCACTACAAAAATGGGCAGCGTATTAGCTGGATCCATCTTCTTCACTTAGCTGAGTGAAGCCTTTACCGATCTGTATCGCTGTAAGGCGAAAGCCCTGAACTGGCTTATAGCCACATCATTCGTCGGAAAAGCACTCGTTGTAAGACGTGTGTCTGAAGATAAAGGCAGCAACACCGCTTGTGTTGTTTAGTAACTCGTGTAACACAAAGAGGCCGGGAGCAACGCGATTCCATTGGATTTGCGCGTAGCTCACCGCTTCCACTCCGCTGTAATACAAAAGAACCTATCTTAAACTTCTTGAAAATTCCTCCGAGCAGAGAAAAGTACTTTAGATGAGGTGATTAAAAAAACGCCGTGGAATTTCTCTTAAAACTCATAGGAGTGACAGGGGCACTTAAGAAGTGTGTTTTCGCAACATACTTAAACAAAACAATTACAAATATCCATTCCCTGATAAATAATGAGGACCCTATAGATGAGTTAGCAAGCTTTGATCGCCCTGCTTCTCTCATAGGACAATGCCAACAAATTTTGACTACCACGCATAATTCAAAAATTGGACGTTCAAATCTTAGTGGTTGCTCGGTAGTAAAAACTCATACCAACGTAAGCCCTTTAACTCGAAGGACTATGAAAAAAAACATTCCGCAAATTGGTATGACGTACCAAATTCTCAATCGCGAGGGCATACATGACCTTCAAACAATCGCAAAGGAATATCATGCACAGCAGTTGCATTTAGAAGGCCAGCAACAGTGGGCCCATGACCGTTACTTGAGGAATTCGAGTGATGCTAATGCAGAAGTTTGTACGCCAGCGCTTGAAGAATCTAAGCTGTGCAGCATATGGTCAATTAATCATTATTTAGGATTGAATCGTCACCCATATGTGATCCAAAGAGCGCAAGAAGCCTTGGAAACATACGGAACAGGTTGCGGCACTTCGGCCATGTCGGGAGGGCATTCTCAACTCCACAAAGATTTGCAACAACGATTTGCAAAGATTCTCAATAAAGAAGAAGCGTTACTTTTTCCAACAGGTTTTACAGCCAATTCGGGATCAATTTCTGCTTTGTGCCGTGGTAAAGAAACTCTCATACTGATTGATCGTGATAGTCACGCTAGCATTATCGAAGGTTGCCGCGCAGCTGGCTCGAAATATCTACCCTTTAAGCACAATTCCGTCCAAGATCTAAAAAATAAGCTAAAAAAATACTCGATTGATTACACAAATATTTTGGTTATTGTGGAATCAGCCTATTCAATGGAAGGTGACATTGCGCCCTTAGAAGAAATCGTTGCCCTTAAGGATGAATTTAAATTCTTGCTGTATGTAGACGAGGCACATACCTTTGGATTTTATGGAAAGAGTGGGGCAGGTTTGTGCAATGAGCTGAACATCGCTAATCGGGTCGATTTTATTATGACGACTCTCTCAAAATCTACGGCGGGGGTTGGCGGTATTATCGCTACCTCAAGAGAATTTGCCTCTCTCTTGCGCTGGGCGAGCACATATATATTTCAAGCATCGATTCCTCCCGCGGACGTCGCCATCGTGGATGCGTGCCTGGATTTGATTCAAAACGACAGTTCTATTATTTGCTCCCTCTGGAATAAGACCCGCTATCTTCGCAAGAAATTGGAAAATCTAGGATTTGACTTGGGACAAAGCAAAAGCCCCATCGTCCCTGTTTATATTCGGGATTCTAATATATTAAAAACTATGGAACGAGAGCTTTATGAAAAGGGAATCTTCACAATAGCAATCCAGTATCCTATCGTAAAAGCCAACCAAGGTCGCTTCAGATTTATTGTCAATAACTCCCACACTTTCGCAAATATTGACCATTTAGTAAGTGTCTTTTCCGAATTAGGCTATAAACATGGGGTGATTCACTCTGCAGAGATCATCCCTGCTGATTCTGAGCTTTGTGTTGAGTAATCATACGGATCTTGCTTATGTATTGCTAACGATTCCACCTCGTTTTTTGGTATAAATCTACTTATGCAGTTCCGGAAGAATATTGAGCACGCGTTCAGCCGGTTGTCACAAACGGGTATCGTTAGCTGTTACTACAAACGGCCTGTTAATGGAGACAGTAGGCATTTGCATGGCGTCCACCAGTTGCGCTCTGTCAGAGCCGGATTCTTAAGCGCTACATTTAGGATACATCGTTATCTTCCTCACTTTGGCTTGTGCCTTAGTTTAATTTCTATTGCTCAGCTAGAAACCAGCAACGAAAAGCGCCGTTCAATCTAAAGCTGGCCAGAACAAATGGCTAGGTGGTCTGTAAAGGGTAACCCCAATCTATCCAGATGCCTTTGATCGCCAGGCTATTAGGCTGTATTAATTTTTACCGAAGCCTCCATCGATCGTCCACTCTTTAACTAATTCAATTTTTCCATCGAGTGCCCTCTTCGCCGGCAATGGTCCTTGCTGCTTAATTCGCTTGTATAGGAGAGTAAGTCCCTTGTCGTGTGGTCGAATAATTGCTGAAAATCGCGAATGAGGAAGTAGGTTTCTTGAAATGAATCGAATTGGGATAACGGGCGCATGCAATGCTCGACGTTTAGTGCAATAAGGCGGCTTTTAGTGGGCTGCAAACGGAAGACCACAATAGCTGCGTAGTACGCAATCCAAAATTACTAGTCCAATTTATTGGACTTATTTTAGATCCCAGAACCAAGTAGGATTATTTTTAAGGAGGGCAAAATAAAGTATTTTCTCTCAAATTTTCTTTCTTTCTGCGACTAAATGGTACTACATTTTTTTGTAATTGTAACTTTCTGTTATATGCAAAAACGGAACAAGAAAAATTTGTTTCCCATATAAAAGTTAATTCAAAATTTTTGCTTAAGCACAATTATGAATAATATTTTTCCTATATCCCAAAATTATTTCTAAAAAAAATTAGGTAAGAAATGTGCTTATGAGCTATTTCTTAAAGGAGAGCGAAATGCAAAGCGATCACTTCGTTCAAACAAGTATAAATTTAGAATCTGTCTTGGACTCAGTTCCCGGTTATGTTTACTGGAAAGATAGTAATTTGGTTTATCTAGGTTGCAACCAAAATGTCAGTGATCTGATTGGTTTAGCTAATTCCCGTGAAATTATTGGAAAATCTGATTGCGATTTCCCCTGGGGAAAGGAATCTCAGTTAATACTCAAATCGCGTGAAGATGACCAGTACGTTCTAAGTACGGGTCAAATGCTAGTAACAGAAGATCGGTTAGGGATAAAAAACAAGAAAAATTTAGAAATTATCTTGCGAACCGAAAAAACGCCTTTGTTTGATAAAAAGGGGGGCATCGTCGGTATATTGGGTATTGGGGTTGATATCACTCTGCAAAAATACGAGGAACAACAAAAAATTGAACGGGCAGTAGAGCAAGAAATAATATTATCAGAGAAAATTTTCCATGACCGGAAACATATTCATTTACACTTACAGTCAGTAATTAGTGAAGTAACCGGTCCAATATTTTCAGAGGGAATATCTGATCAACAACATCTTGATGAAATACGTAATTGCTTAGAAAGCATTGTTCTTCAAATGCCCGGCTATGTTTATTGGAAGGATAAAAACTTTAAATATCTTTTTTGCAATGAGCCAATGGCCAATTTTTTTGGATTTTCTTCACCTGATGAGCTTATTGGAAGAACCGATTACGATTTGGGCTGGAGTAATACATTAGTAGACGAATATAGAAAAGTTGATGAAGAAATTATTAAAACAGGTCAAGCGAGACTAGGAATACAAGAAGTTGTTCGTAACCATAACGGTAAGTTCCTGTGTTTAAATGTGAATAAAATGCCTTTTTTTAATAAAAAGGGCGATATCATTGGTATTGTTGGCGTCAGCGTCGATATTACTGCTCAAAAAGATGCTGAGCGTGTACAACGAGAAGCAGAGAAATTACAGCATGAGAATGAAATAAGAAAACAACGCCTTATCATTGAAGAAAACAAAAAACTAATTGCGCTTGCCCATACTGTCGCACATGATATCAGTTCTCCTTTATCCGCTCTAAGTATGATGATGCACCTTTGCGATGAACTGAAAGAAAACAAACGCTCAGTAATCAAAAGAGCGACTGAAAGTATTTTAGATATAGCTAATGATTTGTTAAGTACTTATAGAAATGAAGCGACCTCGAATATTGAACTACGTCAACCCGTATTAGTTTCAGACTTGATTGATCAATTATTGAGTGAAAAAAAAATTCAATACAGTAATCATGCAATTAGGTTTGAAACGAAAATAGCAAGCGATACTCAATTTGCTTTTGCGCAACTGCAGGCCGGCCAATTCAGACGTTCTCTGTCAAATTTAATCAATAATGCCGTGGACGCGTCGGCTAGCAGAGATGATGGTCTCATTACGATTAAGGTAACTGCCGATGCTCAATCCGTAGGGGTAGCAATTCAAGATAATGGTAAAGGTATGTCATCCGGCTTGATAGAAAAAATGCTGGACCGTCAAAATTTTACCCATGGAAAAGTACAGGGGCATGGTTTGGGCCTACAACAAGTCTGGAGTACCTTGGATTATAACCAGGGCAAAATAGACGTGGATTCTATTCTAGGCAAGGGGACAACCATCCAACTTACTTTCCCAAGAGTTGATGCAGTCACTTGGATCGCTCAAACAATTCATATTGCGCTAAACAGTATCGTCGTCATTTTGGATGATGAAGATTCGATTCACGGCGACTGGGATACGCGTTTTGCATTTTGTTTAAAATCATACCCCAACTTAAATGTGCATCATTTTACACAGGGTCAAGAGGTACTAAATTTTTTCAGCGCCCTAAGTCGGAGGGAAAGAAAGCGCGTGGTATATTTGAGCGATTATGAGTTATTACATCAAAATAAGAATGGATTGCAGATTATTGAAGAGAGTGGAATAAAAAACGCCACCTTAGTTACCAGTTACGACCCCAATTCTTCTCTAAGGGATAAGGTTGTAAGTTTGGGCCTGAAAATATTACCGAAACACATGGCCACCAGTGTTCCGATTAAAGTAGATATGGATGCTATGACTGCTCCTTTTTGAATATCTGTGGATAACTATTTTTTAATCCAAAAGATGATCAATTGTTTCAAAAATTTTCTCAAAGTAAAAGAGTGGCCGTAAATCTGTTAATCTAGTGTTAGGGATAGTAATGACTTTAATTGATTGGAAATCTGCGCTTGAAATTTGTGTATATGATGAAACCGTTGGAATAAAAATTGCAAAATTGAATGGCAATACCCAATTTGGCACTTACTTAACTTCTATTGATCCCGGAAAATCTGTAAATCCACACTATCATAAGAAAGGGGAAGAACATTATCATATCATTGAAGGTAGTGGAGAAATAGAACTCATTAATGTAAAAACAAGAATACGTACGACAACCAAAGTCAATAAGTATAGCTCATTTACTGTGAATCCCAATACATCACATCAATTAAAAAATACCGGTAGCGAACCATTAATTTTAATGTTTAGTTGCCCTGAAAGTCATCTGAATGAAGATCGTTTTTTAATGGATTAACTTGGAACCTAAAAGTCGCTTAAAAAAAGATTCAGGCATTTTTCGATGAATGCCAAGGTGAACCAGTTTGTCTTTTAATTGAGGAAAATTGTAACTATATATACCTAATTTCTCACATATTCTATTTCTACATTTATAGATAGTATCTACAGTTCGTTTTTGTACTTTTGGCCGATATCTATTCATGAACTCAGCAATATCTTTGCATTCCCAGTTCATCATTAACAAAAAACACACTTCATGTTCGTATTCGGTAAATTTGATATTATCAATATCTAATGCGCCCTGAATACTTTCTATACTACATTCGGTACCGAACTCTAAAACATAATTTGGAATCAATGTAAAAAAATTGGAGATCTCTATTTCACGGGCAGAATATATGGTGCCTAAAATTGCATAAGATGGCTGGTGCTTAAGAATATGTTTGTCGAATACTAATGCCTTAATGCCTTGACTGTAAATGTGAATGTTTAATACGGATATTTTTTTATCGATATCACCTTGGGTAAGCAAAGCATAATCTTCATCTACGTAGCATTGGGCGAACTGTACAGTGCCATCACAGGGCATGTCTCTATCAAATCTACCAGTTACATCCCCTCCTTTTGGCAGCTCCACAAGATGTGCATACGAATCTGTCGATAAGAAATGCCTAGAATGAATGTCTTTTGCACCCAAAATAATATCTGTTTGGGAAGAAATTAATGAAATAGAATCTTTGAAATTTTCGACAAATTGTTTTTGTTCGGACGTGAAAACTTCTGGGGAAACTAACTCGTAATTGGTAGGAATATTGTCAGACATAATAATTTTGATAAGTTATCAGAAGTTATATGGACGCGATTCTTTTATGCTGGTCAACTGTAAAATGGTGGCCCTGTCTTCAATCAAACCAGGTACGATAACCTAGTACGGTCATCTAATTGCTATAACGGGTAATCTACCTTCCCCTGTCTCAATAGTTGGGCTCTAAACGTACAGTGAATCACAATTATACTTCTACGTCAAATTCCCGCTCTTCGATTTTCACTTAGCCGATATTTTCCATTCGCACGGAGGCAAGTGCGCTTCTTTCAGTTAATTGGCAATGAGTGCAGTTGACTTCGAAGCGTTGCATGCGATTCGCGATAGTGCTCTTAGTTTGATAGTTACGTTCATCAGCTTGTCCACGAGTTGTAGTGGTCTTAATAACTGTGAAAGTAGCAATCCCTTGTACTTACACTTCGATAAACGAAATAATAAATTATCCGATGTAACCAAAAAAAGGCGAATTACTCTAGCTATTTACCATTTAAGAAAAGTGGATAAAATAGTTCAAAGGCACGTTCCCTCTCTTTACTGTATACAACAACGTTGCCTGCGAAACGTTTTAAGTAATTTTTGAATGTGTTAGGCCAAGTGGCTCGAAAAGTGTGCGGGTTGAAATCGGGAAAATGAAACGAAACGTTGCTGTTCTCATTGTTAACGATTCCACCTAATTTTTCATGTAGCTCTACTGAGGCGGTTTTGGAAGAATATCCAGCACTCGCTCAGAAGGTCGGCATAAACGGGTACCGCGGTCTGTCACTACAAAGGGCCTGTTAATCAAGATAGGATGTTTTACCATGGTCTCCAACAATTGTGTATCTGTCAGGGCGGGATTGCTTAACTCAAGCGTCGCATAGAGACTTTCTTTTGGGCGTAGTGTTTCACGTATCGTCAGGCCAGCATCGGCGGCTAATTTAGTGAGTGTTATCAATGATGGCGGGTGTTGTAGGTAGTCAATAATTTCGGGTTCAATGCCTACATTACGTATTAAGGCCAATGCGTTACGGGACGTGCTGCATTTGGGATTGTGGTAAATTGTAATCTTCATAACTTTGGCTCTGGTATTAGTTTAACCTCGATCGTCTACGCTTTAACCAATTCAATTTCACCCTCGAGTAAACTATTCGCCGGCAACGGTTCTTGCTGTTTAATGCGTTCGTATAGCGGGGTAAAGTCCGGTGCAGTGTCGTCAAATAATTGTTGGAAATCGCGGATGACGAAATAGGTTTCTTGAAATGAATCGAATTTGTACAACGTGCGCATGCAACGCTCGACGTTTAGTGCAATATGGCGGCTTTTAGATGGCTGCAAACAGTAGACCAATTCACTACCGGAAGACAGCATTCCGGCTCCATAAGCGCGGAGTCCCTCGGGGCCTTGTATTAAACCAAACTCAATGGTGTACCAATACAGTCGTGCGATTTGCTCAATTCCGCCCAAGCCAATAGCCTTCAAACCACCTTTGCCATATTCCTGTATATGGTGTGCGAAGATCGGATTGAACAATAAGGGTACATGCCCAAAATAATCGTGGAATATATCGGGTTCAACAATATAGTCAAATTCTTCCGGCTTACGTAACCAGACCGATGTAGGAAAACGGCGATTAGCTAAATGAGTAAAAAAGTCGAGTTCAGGGATGAGCCCTGGAACGGCAACAATGCGCCAGCCGGTGGCTTTTTCTAGAAGGTCGGATGTTGCTTCAAAATCGGGGATACCGTCAGCCGCATTGAGTGCATGTAAACTCTCAATAAATTCATCACATGCACGTCCCGGTAATAGCGCCGCTTGACGCTGATAAAGCTTGCGCCATAAGGCGTGCTCCTCTTCCGTATAGCCCGCGCAATTTTGTTTGACGACATAGCCAGGGGACACGTTAGTGTAATCTCCCCGGAGTTGGGCGCCATCTGATTTCTTAGCTACGGTCTCTAAAAATTCTGCTTGTGAAGTTTTCATGGTTTTATTAAATAGTTTTGTAATCCGAGCAGACTGCGTGATGCTAAGTCTTAGTCGGTTCTTCTTTTAAAACTCCGCGGCGAACCTGATCGAGCTCGATTGATTCAAATAAGGCTTGAAAATTGCCTTCACCAAACCCTTGATCACCTTTGCGTTGAATTACTTCGAAAAAGATGGGTCCAATGACATCTTGGGTGAAAATTTGTAATAACAATTCGTGTTTGTGCTCTGTACTGGTTCCATCCAGCAATATGCGCAGGTCGCGTAATTTGGATACATCTTCACCATGGCCCGGTAAGCGCCGGTCTATTAAATCAAAGTACGTTTCAATGGTGTCTTGAAACACGATGGCTGCCTTTTTCATACCAGATACAGAATGATAAATGTCGTTAGTGCCTAGCGCAATATGCTGCACGCCTTCGCCATGATACGAGTGTAAGTATTCGGCAATTTGCGATTTATCATCGGATGATTCGTTGATCGGAATACGGACTTTACCGCACGGTGAAGTCATTGCTTTGGATTTCAGGCCGGTCATTTTTCCGGCAATATCAAAGTAACGGATTTCACGGAAATTAAAATAATACTCGTAAAAATCAGCCCATTCTTTCATGCGTCCACGATGTACATTATGCGTTAAATGGTCAATGTAGGTTAAACCATGCCCTACTGGGTTGACCGGTGTTCCGGGAAGAGCGATAAAATCGGCATCGTAAATGCTAATGTCACCGATAGCTCCCGCCTCGCCCGATTTACCACGCCAGCGATCAACAAAATAAATCAGTGAATCGCCAATGCCTTTAATTGCAGGTACGTTCAGTTCCATCGGGCCCGTTTTGTTATCGAATCCCCACGCTCCCATCTCTAGCGCGCGTTTATACGCCGCAGCGGCATCATTTACGCGGAAGGCGAAGGCACATACTGATGGGCCATGTTTGCGCGCAAAGCGTTGGGCGAAGGAGTCGGGTTCCGCATTAATGATGAAATTGATTTCACCTTGACGATATAGGGTTACGTTTTTATGGCGATGCCGTGCAATGGCGGTAAACCCCATCTGTTCGAACAAAGTTCCCAGTGTTTTTGGATCAGGCGCGGCATATTCAATAAATTCGAAACCGTCTGTTCCCATTGGGTTGTCCCATCCGCTGAATTCCATGAGGAGCTCCCTAATTTTTTTGTAGTGATAACAATAGTATAGTCCTCATATTCGTTTATAAAATACCAAAATATTGCTTATATTCACAAGATTGTGTATTTATATGCGACTCAGATTCCACACTGATTTCGGATCGCATTAGCTCTTGCCTGAGAAATAGCCATCGCTATTTGTTGGGGATGATTGGGCAAGTCTAGCATTGCTGCCCGGGCAATCTCGCCGCTTGGTATAGCTCGTGCAGCTTCTAGTGCCTGTTCTAAATAAGATTGTTGTAGGAAGTCCGAATTTTCGCTATGCAGACTACGGACTACTTGAAGGATTTGCGTAAATCTGGCTGGTCTGCGAAACGCATCGCAACGTTCAAATAATTGCACCATAGATTCTGGTGTTAGATGTAAAGCTTGTTCCACGACGACGTGTTCTCGTAGGACTTGTAGGGTTACATCCCGAACCTCAGTAGGAACTTTTAAGTGCGTGCAAAGTTGCGCGGCTAGAAGTGAAATTGAACGTAAAACTGAAGGTGAAACTGAGTCTGATAATTTGTCAATCGTTCCGCTGGCATGGCTGGCCGTTGCTGCTAACATTGCTGCCCAACGAACGGCTAATGAAAACTCGAGTTGTGCCGCATAATTAACGACTTGTTTTATGCGCGCGTCACCGCTGGTTGTGCAGGCTGACATCGCGTCTATTTCGGGCATAATGCGCACTAGCGCTCCAACATCACGTAAAACGTCGAACATACAGGCTGGTTGCTGCTCCATTAATCCACGGGCAATTTCCTGCCAGACGCGCTCAGGAACGAGTGCATCTACTTCACCGCTTTCTACCATTTTACGCATGAGCCGTAAGGTTTCTGGTGCAACCGTAAATGTACTGAACCGTGCTGCAAAGCGAGCAACGCGCAAGATACGCACGGGGTCTTCTATAAATGCATCGGATACATGGCGGAATATTCTAGTCTCTAAATCTCGTTGTCCACCAAAGGGGTCGATGATCTTGCTGTAATCTTCCTTACCCGTGCCTTCGACATCTTCTACAGCGATTGCCATGGCGTTGATGGTTAAGTCGCGGCGCTGTAAATCTTGTTCGATAGTGACATCTGGCGAACAATGAAATACAAAACCGCGATATCCGGGCGCGCTTTTGCGTTCTGTCCGCGCTAAAGCGTATTCCGAGCGAGTGTCGGGGTGTAGAAATACGGGAAAATCTTTACCAACGGGCGTGAATCCTGCTGCCACCATTTGTTCTGGTGTGGCGCCTATCACAACATAATCGATATCATTTACTGGTAAGCCTAGTAGGGCATCACGCACCGAGCCGCCGACGCGAAAAAATTTCATGTGTAATGTTGTAAAGAATGCAGCCACTCACGGGTCCACTGATTTAAATGTGTGAACCACGATGGATTGCTCCCTCTGCCACCTGTAGAAAAGTACCGTAGTGAGAGTCGTTGAAACGGATCAAATGTCGCTGAGTGCTCGACATCTGATGGGGAAAATTGGAACTTAAATAGTGGTAGTAGTTGTGCCAGCAACCTTACTACGTCCCTCTTCCAAAAATAGAAAAGGGAATAAACTAATGTCAGCTCACGGATGGTAAGCAAGTTCATAGGCAGGCTATTTCTGTTCAGGTGTAAGCTCAGTTTCAGCCTTAGCTTCTTTTACCCATCGAGAAACCGCAGAGTGGGAAATAACCCGTTCCATATAAGCTTGTAAAGCGGGAGCTAAGAACACACTGTAAGTACGAAAGCGCATTACCACAGGAGCAAAATAGGCATCGGCAATAGAAAAGTCACCAAATAAAAACTGGTGGTGACCGTATTTAGATAAACATTCTTCCCATATTTCAGAAATGCGACCAATGTCCGCCTGTGTTTGAGGAGTGCGTCCTTCGCCAGGATGATGGGCACGTATATCCATCGGCATGGAAGAGCGTAATGATAAAAAACTGCTATGCATTTCAGCCACAAATCGCTAAAGAGTCCGGTACGGTTAAATCGCCATCAATTAGTAAGGGAACCCGACCAGAGCGGGAGTATTCTGCGATTCTGCTTGTAGTATCTGGGCGATCTAATATGATTCGAATTTCTTTGAAGGGAATATCAAAAGCGGCCAATACTAGCCAAGCTCGCATTGACCAGGAAGAATAATTTTTATTTCCAATAACTAAAATTAATTCAGCTCTTTTTGCGTGTTCCAAAACGCTTGACACTTGGGTGTCCAAATCAGTCGACGCCGTATTTTTTGTTTCGTGCATAATAGCCTTTAAATTTTTAGCAGTTCATTCGTAGTAGCCACATCGGGCGAAATTATTCCTAAGCGCGCTTTTAATGACTGCGGTGTTTTAAGAAATAATGTAGCGTAGTAAGTGGCGTTAGATAATACATTCTTTACGTAATCACGTGTTTCCGGAAATGGAATGGTTTCTGCAAAAATTGCGCCTTCGATGCTTTTTGGC
>JAJNBE010000054.1 GCA_021155915.1 Solimicrobium sp.
CCTTGGCCGCCATTGGCACCAAAGAATGTCCAGTCATTCCGGGCGATGTATTCATTTCCAATAAAAATGCTTTTTTATCCGTAGCGCGCACCATGACATCGGCGCGCCCCCAGCCACGGCAACCTAATGCACGATAGGAAGCGACGACCATTTCTTGAATAGCATGTGCCTGTTCATCAGGGATCTCAGCAGGGCAGAAATAAGTCGTATCATTAGTAATATATTTTTGCTGAAAATCATAAATACCATTTTGGGGAGCCAGTTGAATTAACGGTAAAGCCCGCGCATCTTCTTCTTTCCCAAGCACCGCGCAGGTTATTTCCATTCCGTCAATAAATTCCTCTGCGATAACGACTCGGTCAAATTTCGCTGCCAGCGCATAAGCAGTGGCTAACTGTTCAACCTTATTCACTTTCGTTAAGCCAAAAGTAGAACCTTCATGTGCTGGCTTTACTATTAATGGCAAACCCAGACATTTCGCTATCGCTTCCCAGTCGCTGGCTTCCGATAGCAGTGCGAATTGCGGCGTTACTAAGCCGCCAGCTGACCAAATGCGTTTAGTCATGGCTTTGTCCGCCGCTAATGCGGAAGCTAAAACTCCTGAACCTGTATAAGGGATGTTAAGCTGCTCTAATGCCCCTTGTATGCTGCCATCTTCACCATAACGACCATGTAAAGCGATGAAAACACGATCAAATTTTTGATCAGCTAATTCCGCCAAATTTTTTACGCCGGGATCAAATGCATGTGCGTCAACACCCTTACTAAGCAATGCTTCTAGCACTCCTTTGCCTGACATAATCGATACTTCGCGTTCAGCTGAACGTCCGCCAAATAACACGCCGACTTTTCCGCATTCCTTTACTGCGTTTCTAGTGATCATTTTTTATCCACACGTCTTTTATTCGAAACTTACTTTAAATAGGATGAGTTTTGAGGCTAAGGAAATTGGAAAGTCTCCCGTTATCAAACATGTTGGGCAGATGAAGCTTTAGCCCAATTCACGCACTGAGCGGGAACACTGCTAATTGAGCCGGCACCCATGGTAATTACTACATCGCCATCTTTCAAAATGCTAAATAATGTGGCAGGCAAGTCGATAATATTTTCTACAAACACCGGATCGACTTTTCCTAATACACGCAGTGCTCGCGATAAACTGCGACCGTCTGCTGCCACGATATGGGCCTCACCAGCAGCGTAAACTTCTGCCAGTATCACCACGTCAGCATTAGACATTACACTCACGAAATCTTCAAATAAATCGCGAGTCCTAGTGTAGCGATGCGGTTGAAAAACCAACACTAGCCTGCGCCCCGGGTAGGCGCCCCGGGCTGCCGCTAAAGTTGCCGCCATTTCTACCGGATGATGTCCATAATCATCAATCAGTGCAAAATGTCCTGTACCTAGCTGGTCTTTGGCTTGTAGAGCAATTTCGCCATAGCGTGCAAAGCGGCGGCCGACACCATCAAATTCCTTTAACGCCTTTTGAATGTCTTGATTCGAAATATTCAATTCGCGGGCAATAGCGACTGCTGCACACGCATTTTGTACACTGTGCATTCCCGGCTGATTTAAACTAATTTGCATATCAGGATATTTTTTTTGAACCACGGTAAATTGCATCATTCCGGCGTTTGCTTCTGCATGAACCGCACGCACATCCGCTTCTTGGTGGAAGCCATAGGTTGTTATGGGCTTAGAAATGAACGGCATGATCTCTTGCACGTTGACATCGTCCAGGCATAAAACGGCAACGCCATAAAATGGCAATCGCTGAGTAAATTCGATAAACGCTTGTTTGAGTCTGGCAAAGCTGTGACCATACGTTTCCATATGATCTGCATCAATATTAGTAATAACTGAAATAATTGGAGATAAGTTTAAAAAAGACGCGTCAGATTCATCCGCCTCAACCACAATAAAGTCGCCGCTGCCTAACTTGGCGTTAGCACCCGCACTGTTTAGCAATCCTCCGATTACAAAGGTGGGATCCAGCCCAGCTTGCGCCAAAATACTGGCTACTAAACTGGTTGTCGTTGTTTTACCGTGGGTGCCGGCAATAGCAATACCTCGTTTTAAACGCATTAATTCGGCCAACATCATGGCGCGGGGAACAATGGGCACGTGTCCCGCACGTGCAGCAATCACTTCCGGATTATCCGATTTCACCGCGGTTGAAGTCACAATGGCGTCGGCACCGTCGATATTTCTGGCGTCGTGGCCTAACTTTATTTGTGCCCCCAAGCTAACCAAACGTTCACAGGCTGTATTCTGAGTCAGGTCAGAACCAGAAACAACATAGCCAAGATTTAATAACACTTCTGCAATGCCACTCATACCTGAACCACCGATACCGACAAAATGAAGATGTTTTACTTTATGTTTCATTTTTTATTTTCTATCCCGATTAGCTCTTCCAAAACGTCAGCAATTGCTTTAGCTGCCTGCCGCTGTCCGATTTTGTACGCTGCTTCTGCTAAAACCAGGCAATTTTCCCGTTTCAGGGTACTAAGCATGGTTGCTAATTTCTCTGCTGTTAGTTCATTTTGTGGCAAATGTATTGCTGCATGTTGTTCTGCAATCCATTGTGCATTGTTACGTTGATGCGTTGTTGAGGAAGTGATCAGCGGTATTAAAATACTGGCTACTCCAGCAGCTGTCAGTTCTGATAACGTAATAGCCCCTGCTCTACAAATGACCAAATCTGCGCTAGCGTATCTGTCAGGCATATCTTCAATGAATGCAACGACCTCCGCTTGGATTTGGGCATTTTTATAGGCTGTCTGCAACGCGCTAATGTGCCGTTTGCCGGATTGATGCGTCACGCTCGGTCGCAACTCCGGTTGCAACATTGCCAACGTTGTGGGCAATATCTTGTTCAATACTTGCGCACCTAAACTTCCTCCGACCACTAGAATACGTAACGGTCCTGTGCGGCCAGCAAAGCGAGCCTTGGGACCCGGCAATATACAAATTTCTTGGCGAACAGGATTGCCGGTAACTTGCATTTTATTAGCCAATAAAGTATGAGCAGAAAAGCCAAATAAGACACGTTGCGCGAATCGCGACAATAACTTTGTTGATAACAATAACGCGGCGTCTGCATTTATCAGCACCAGAGGTATTCCACGTAGCCTGGCCATTAATCCGCCGGGCACAGTAATATACCCACCCATGCCCAAAACAATATCCGGTTTGCGCTGGCCTAGAAGTTGGAAACAACGGCCAAAACTCCTTATCAGTTTCAGCGCCCCAGTCAAGCTATGGCGCACACCCTTTCCACGCATTCCGGCAAAATCCAACACATCGATCACAATATTATTCTTTGCAACTATTTCGCTTTCCATACCATGCGACGTGCCTAGCCAGCTCACCTCCCATCCCCGCTCTTGTAAGGTTTTTGCAATGGTTAATCCGGGAAATATATGTCCACCGGTGCCAGCCGCCATAATCATTATTCGCTTTGTCATGTAGCGCGGCCACCGCGCATTAATGCGCGACTTTCATAGTCGATACGTAACAAGATGGCTAATCCCACGCAATTGATTAATACGCCCGATCCGCCATAACTCATCAATGGTAATGTCAAACCTTTCGTCGGTAATAATCCCAAATTCACGCCCATATTGATAAATGCTTGCACGCCTATCCAGATTCCAATACCTTTTGCCGTTAGCCCAGCAAACGTCAGATCTAGTGCGATCGCCTGACGGCCAATATCAAACGCGCGTTTCACCAGCCAATAAAATAAATACACCACCACGACAACACCAATAAGCCCTAATTCCTCCCCTATCACTGCCAACAAGAAGTCGGTATGCGCTTCCGGTAAATAGTGTAATTTTTCGACACTACCGCCCAGTCCCACTCCGACAATTTCACCGCGACCAAATGCTATTAACGAATGTGATAATTGATAGGCCTTTCCCAGCGAATTTGCTTCATCCCAGGGATTTAGATAGGCAAAAATGCGTTCTCGGCGCCAAGGTGACAATAAAATCACCATACTGAAAATACTTACCAATAACGTCACAATTCCACTAAACCAAATTCCATTGAGTCCGCCAAGAAATAATATCCCCATGGCAATGCAGACAATTACCCCAAATGCACCTAAGTCAGGTTCTAACAGTAGTAACAATCCCACCAGACCCACGACCATTGCCATTGGCATGAATCCTTTTGATAGTCGATGCATGTATTGTTGTTTACGTACGGTATAGTCTGCGGCATACATCACAATAAATAATTTCATTAATTCTGATGGTTGAATGTTGAGCATTTTTAGTGACAACCAACGTTTAGCACCATTTACCCCTTTTCCTAAACCTGGAACAAGTACCGCTACAAGCAATATCAATGTCAAGACAAAAAAGTAAGGTGCATATTTTTGCCAATGTTCGATCTTGATATGAAATACACCATAGCCAACTATCAGAGAAAAAGTGATGAATATGGCTTGCCGGATCAGGAAATGGTTATTTGAATAGGCGGCGTACTTCGGGGAGTCCGGCAAGGAAATAGAGGCGGAATAGACCATAACCATTCCCGACAACATTAATAATAGAGTGACCCATACGAGCACCTGGTCATATTTCAGTACCATTGAACGACCACTATCATTTGGTGCCCATAATTTGGCTAAACCAGTCTTCATAACACCATTTCTCCATGGCCGATACCCATTTCTTTTACCGTATCTATAAACACTTGGCCACGATGTGCGTATCCGTTAAACATATCCCAACTTGCGCAAGCAGGAGATAGCAATACAATGTCACCTGGATTTGCTCTGGCAGCAGCCGCCAACACCGCTTCTTCTAAAGTTGTGCAAGGGACCATTTCGACACCCGTTTCCCGTAGCGCAGAAGCAATTTCCGCTGCTGCCTGACCAATTAAAAAAACAGCGGAAACAGATTGGGCCACTGCATCTTGAAGCGGAGTAAAGTCCTGCCCTTTTCCTGTCCCGCCCGCAATTAACCAGGTTGCAGAATTTGGTTTAGCCAACCCATTAATTGCAGCAATGGTGGCGTAAACATTCGTACCTTTACTATCGTCGTAATATGTGACTTCATTAATAGCTGCAATAAATTGCGCGCGATGCGCTTCACCGTGGTACTCACGCAAGCCATGGAGTAAAGGTGCCATGGGTAAATTGATCGCACGACACAAGGCCAGAGCAGCTAGTGCATTAATAGCATTGTGGATACCTTTGATTCTTAGCGCATCAGCTGGCATTAAATGCTGAACATTTACTTCGGTCTCTATCGGCAACAAATTTTTTTGTCTGCGCTTATGATTCGACGAATTACGTGACCCATCCTCTTCTTCTGTAGCGTTCGCAACGGCCAACCATTTCATGCCATGTTCACTCTGAAGTCCAAATTCGCCGGATAGCCGGGGTACTGAGCGTCCAAATGTGATTACTTGTCGGGATGGAACGCCTGAGTTCTTCATTTGCATCACAGCACTATCGTCACGATTCAATACTTGTACCGTGTGATCAGAAAAAATTCTTGCTTTATCAGCAGCATAGGCATCCATAGTGCCGTGCCAATCCAAATGATCCGGTGTAAGATTTAATACTGTGGCCGCGTCTGCATTGAGGGTGTACGTACGATGTAATTGAAAGCTCGACAATTCCAATACCCACACTTCTGGCAACCCATCTTCATCCAACGCTGAGCGCAAAACGTCTAATACCGATGGGCTGATATTACCGGCAATGCGCACACTTTTTCCGGTTCGGTCAACCATTAACCCAACCAGACTCGTTACAGTTGTTTTACCATTAGTGCCCGTAATTGCCACCACTTTTGGTTGATAATTTTTTGTTTCGCGTAAGTGTTGTAACGCTTGAGCAAAAAGCTCAATTTCGCTCCATATTGGGATATTACGGTGCCCAGCAATCGAAATTATTTCTGCGAGCTCATCAAGTTCGGAAAGTCCAGGACTTACGACAATGAAATCGATCTGATCCAATAATGCCGCGCTAAATTTTCCACTAATAAATTCACAATCTGGCGAGAATTCTCTCAATCGTATCAAGCGTTCCGGCGCCTCCCGCGTATCGGCTACACGCATCGTGGCCCCACAGCGCGTTAACCAGCACGCCGTGGCTATACCGGTTTCTCCGAGTCCCAGGACCAGTACTTTTTTATCCGTATAATTCATCTAGGTAGCCTTACCGCAACTTCAACGTTGATAATCCCAACAACACCAGCATCATCGTAATAATCCAGAAACGGACAACGACTTGCGTCTCTTTCCATCCTTTTTGTTCAAAATGATGATGCAGCGGCGCCATCAAAAATAACCGTCTTCCGGAACCCGATTTCATTTTGGTAAATTTGAAATAACCTACTTGTAGTATTACCGAGATAGTTTCCACAACGAATACGCCCCCCATCATAAACAGGACAATTTCCTGACGCACAATTACCGCCATGGTTCCCATTGCCCCACCTAGCGCTAATGCCCCGACATCACCCATAAATACTTGCGCCGGGTAGGCGTTGAACCATAAAAAGGCTAAACCTGCGCCCGCCATTGCACCGCAAAAAATCAGTAACTCGCCCGCTCCCGCAATATGGGGAAGGAGGAGATATTTTGAATAAGCTGCATTTCCGGTGACATAAGCAAACAACCCAAGTGCGCTACCAACCATGACCGTTGGCATAATAGCTAAGCCGTCTAAGCCATCTGTTAGGTTAACTGCGTTGCTGGTGCCTACAATGACAAAATAGGACAGCGCAATGAATCCCCACACTCCTAATGGATAACTGATTGTCTTAAAAAATGGCACAATCAGATCGGTTTTATTTGGCAATTCCATTGTTAGCCCTGATTGGAGCCATTTTAAAAAAATAGCTAACGATTGGCCGGTTGATGGAGCTGAGACGGTAAATACTAAATATAATGCCGCCACAGCCCCAATAATCGATTGCCAAAAATATTTTTCTTTTGAGGCCATTCCTTTAGGATCTTTAAAAACCACTTTACGATAATCATCCACCCAACCAATTGCCCCAAATCCCAACGTAACTAACAATACCACCCAGATAAAACGATTACTCAAATCTGCCCACAAAAGCGTAGAAATCCCTAGTGAAATCAGTAACAAGATACCGCCCATCGTCGGCGTCCCGGATTTAATTAGGTGGGTTTGTGGCCCGTCGTTTCGCACTGCCTGCCCGACCTTTAATCGCGCCAGCGTCCGGATAACGCCCGGCCCGGCCATCAGACCTATAGCCACTGCGGTAAGCGTCGCAAATACGGCGCGAAAGGTAATGAAATTAAATACACGCAATACACCGATATCTTGTTGAAAATACTGCGCTAACCAGAGCAACATAGGGAGTTATCTTTCTAGATTTAATAAATGTGCGACGACGCGTTCCATCTTCATAAAACGCGAACCTTTAACCAGTACCGTAGTACTACTAGTTACACAATTATCTAAATTTTTAAATAATAGTTCAATTTGATCAATGTGTTGTGCACAATGCCCAAAAGTTGCGCTGCTGTGAGCAGCTAATGAGCCTAAGGTATACAGCATATCGACACCGCATTTTTTGGCGTACACTCCAATTTCTGCATGGTAAACAGAGCCCTCCACACCGACTTCGCCCATTTCACCCAATACCAGTATTTTCTTACCCGAAGCTTGCGCCAATACATCAATTGCAGCCCGTACTGAATCGGGATTAGCGTTATAAGTATCATCAATAATTACGGCGAAATTACGTGCTTGTTTTATCTGCAGCCGCCCCGAATAGGGCCTGAAATCTTGTAATCCTTTAACAATGGCCGCGTTGCTACAACCAATAGCATAGCAAGCAGCCGTAGCAGCCAACGCATTGCGTACATTATGCAAACCCAATGCAGACAGTTGAACAACAAAGTGACTTTTTTGATGCAGGTGCGCGATATGTACCTGCAGCGTGCTTCCAAATTCTCTTAATTGATAACTTCCATAGACGGTTGCTTGCTCATCCCCGATCTTATTTTCCAAACCAAACGTAATCACCTTACGGCTACCGGCATATGTCCGCCATAAATCACTAAACGCGTCATCAGCGGGAAATATCGCGATGCCTTCAGGCGGCAGCTTCATTATCACCGAACCATTTTCGTGA
Organism: Solimicrobium sp.; assembly: GCA_021155915.1. Taxonomy (GTDB): domain Bacteria; phylum Pseudomonadota; class Gammaproteobacteria; order Burkholderiales; family Burkholderiaceae_D; genus Solimicrobium. The sequence continues at coordinate 8,142 of JAJNBE010000054.1, forward strand.
GCTACGGCCTCCACATTTTGCATAAATTCCAAATGCTCGCGTTGTGCATTATTAATTAGGCCAACTGTGGGTAATGACAGTTCAGTCAACCTCGCAATTTCACCTGGATGATTCATTCCTAATTCAATTACGCCGGCGCGATGGTGTTCATTAAGACGAAATAATGTTTGTGGAACGCCGATCTCGTTATTCAAGTTACCTATAGTAGCTAACGAATGCTCCACACCAAATTCAGCAATCAGTACACTGGAAATCATTTCCTTTACAGTCGTTTTCCCATTGCTACCTGTTACGGCAATTAATGGAAGCACAAACTGCTTGCGCCAAAAACACGCTATTTCTCCTAATGCAATTCGTGTATCGGAAACAATTAATGCTGGCAAAGAGAAGCCAGCGGGTAGATGCTCCACCACTACTGCTGCAGCACGATTAACAACATCACCAGCCTCAATATCAGCTAAAAAATCATGGGCATCGAAATTAGCGCCACGCAATGCAACGAATAAGCATCCCGGAGTTATTTTTCGGCTGTCCGTTACCACACCATCGAAGATTACATCTGACAGAGGCGAGAGGTCATCAATGACGCAGGCAATACTTTTGCGCAGCTGTGCTAAATTTGCTCTCATATACCCATTCCCTTGCTGGCTATAGTAGCGAGCGCCATATGGGCATGGTCCATATCAGAGAAAGGTAGTTTTTTACCTTTTATTTCCTGATGTGACTCATGCCCTTTACCGGCCAATAAGACAACATCATGTCTTCCTGCATGCTTAACCGCATATAAAATCGCCTTCGCCCTATCCGATTCCATCAGCGGAACGGGAGAGCGGTTCGGGGTAAATCCGGAAGCAATTTGCGTCATGATCAACTCCGGCTCTTCACTCCGAGGATTATCACTAGTCACTATAATTTCATCGGCAAGCTCGGCAATTTTCGCCATTGCGGGACGCTTACCCCGATCGCGATCTCCGCCACAACCGAAAACACACCACAATTTTCCGTGCCGATCGTCGGCAATTTCCCTCAAGTTCAGCAGCGTCTTTTCCAATGCGTCTGGCGTATGTGCATAATCAATAATGACCAGCACGCGATCTGCAGCCCCACGTGAGGCGCTCAGCTGTTCCATGCGGCCGGCGACCGATGTCAATTGCTCGACAGCGCGCACTGCTTCACGCCAGCCTATGCCCCGTACAAACAAAGTTGCTAATACTGTGAGCACATTGCTGACATTAAAACGACCAACCGTTTGCGTTTTAATGACACCCGAACCAAAGGGTGATTCAAGATGAAAGCTCGTACCTCCATGATAGTTCCGTATGGCGCTAGCTTTTAGCACGCTGGCTGGTCCAGCTAAATTACTAGTAAAATCGGTAGAGTTTAGCGAATACCCTATCACCGCTACGCCGCGCGAATGACACAATTGTGCTAAACGCATACCAAGAGCATCGTCCAAATTAACAATCGCCGTTTTTAGATGAGGCCACTCAAATAATTTTGTTTTGGCCGCTTCGTAATGCGTCATATCACCGTGAAAATCAAGATGATCACGCGTAAAATTAGTCAACACGGCAACATCAACATGCATGCCATTCATGCGACCCTGTTGAAGGCCAATAGAGGATGCTTCAATGGCTAAGGCACTGATACGTGCACTGCCCGGCTCACCTTCTGAAGCTAACTTATAAGCAATTATTTGTTGTAACTGAACGGCGTCTGGCGTGGTGAAACCAGTTACATCAAATTCACTCATCAAACCATTTTTAGCAATCCCCACCCCTAAGGTCCCGATGACCCAGGTCGGAATTCGTGACATTGACAGAGCACGTGCGATCCACTGCGTGCACGAGGTTTTGCCATTAGTGCCCGTCACAGCAATCGTAAATAGCTCTGCATCAGGTTGATTAAAATAACTGCTCACGATGGGGCCAGATTTCCACAATAAATCTTTTACTGGGCGGTGTTGCACATCCCACGCTTTATTCCAAACAAAATTTTCTTCTTCATAGATTACTGCTTTCGCACCTTGATCGACAGCTTGTTGAATATAGTTTCTACCATCATCTTTACCCATAGGGTAAGCAAAAAATATATCACCTAATTGCACATTACGTGAATCAGTAACAAATCTCTGCCGGTTTGAAGAGTGCAAGTGTGATGAGGTTAATTTTGCAGGAGATAGATTTCGTAACCACTGAACTAATTGATCAATATCTATCACATCATGTCTCCTAAACCGTTATCAGGAAGCAAGCTGGTAAGATCCGAATCGGGTGAGACATTAAGCGTGCGTAATGCATTAGCCGTAATGCTAGCGAATAAAGGCGCAGCCACTTGCCCACCATAATGTGGACCAGACGGTTCTGGCTCATCTACCATCACCGCGACAATAATACGAGGATTAGATACCGGAGCGAAACCGCAAAATGAAGCAACATATTTCCTAACATATTGACCGCGCTCTACCTTATAAGCTGTTCCAGTTTTTCCTGCAACGCGGTACCCCGGGACTCTGGCACGAGTTGCGCTTCCTCCCGGGCCAGTCACCGTTTCTAGCATGGCGCGCATCGTTTGTGCGGTCTTCTCTGAAATAATGCGCTCAGGAACCGGGGGTTTGTTAGTTTTTTTAAAGGTAAGCGGTATCAATTCTCCGTCGCGTGCAAAGATAGTATAGGCGTGTGCCAGCTGGATCGTTGATGTTGTCAGCCCATGGCCATACCCCATGGTAGCCTGCTCAATAGGCCGCCATGTTTTGTAGTTACGCATGCGCCCAGTGGCGGAACCGGGGAAATCGAATTTGGGTGCCTGACCGAAACCCACTTTGGTGAACATTTCCCACATTTCCCGTGCAGGAATTTGCAAAGCAATTTTTGCTGTTCCTATATTGGAGGATTTTTGAATAATTTGTGCAACGGTCAGTGCACTACTCTCATGCGCATCACCAATAGAAGCGCTGCCTATTGTCATTCTTCCAGCAGTCTGAAAAACGGTTTCTGGTTTAACCCGATGCGTTTCTAATGCTAACGAAACCGTGAAGGGTTTCATCACCGAGCCCGGTTCATACGCGTCCGTCATAATTCGATTACGCAACTGAGCGCCTGTTAAATCCTTACGCTTATTAGGGTTGTATGAGGGTAAATTTGCCAACGCTAATATTTCGCCCGTTTGTACGTCAACTACTACTACCCCGCCCGCTTTTGCTTTAAATTTTTCCAGCGTTTCTTTCAGCTGTGTGTAGGCTAGATATTGAATTTTGCTATCTATCGATAATACTAGCTCCCCCCCATCATGGGGCTCATTCACGGCACGTAAATCTTCTACGATATGACCTAGCCGGTCCTTAATTACGCGACGACTTCCTAATTTCCCGGCTAAGCTCTCTTGTGCCGCCAACTCCATTCCTTCTTGACCCGCGTCTTCGACATTAGTAAATCCGACAACGTGCGCCATGGCCTCACCTTCCGGATAAAAACGTTTGTATTCCTTACGTGTTTCAATTCCATTTATGTTAAGACCGGTAATTTTATCCGCAGTGGCTTGTTCGACTTGTCTTTTGAGATAAACTAACTGACGATCTGAATCGAGTTTCTTACGCAGATCCGCTTCATTCATTTCCAATAAAACAGCCAATTGATGAATTTTTTCTTTCGGCTCATCCAATACATCTTCCGGAATTGCCCATATCGCTTTTACTGGTAACGACGACGCTAGTACTAAGCCATTTCTATCGGTAATCTTACCTCTCGTTGCAGGTAGTTCGATAGTCCGTGCATAGCGTGATTCCCCCTGCTTTTGCAAAAAGTCGGTACTCATCGTTTGCAGCCAGAAGGCGCGACCTATTAGCACCACAAAACCCATAAATAAAACGAACATTACGAATCGCGAACGCCAGACAGATAGCTTCAAGGCTAGCACCGGATTCATGGAAAATGGTACTCCTTTCGCATTCGCTTTACGCACCGATGCTCGCAAATTTGATCGTGAGTTTTGCTCTGGGCTGTTGCTCATAGTCTGTTATTCATATTCTTACTTAACGTCCACTTTTTTAATGCCTGTGGCTAAGTATTGGGTGCGATCAGCTGTCACCGGCATCATATTTAATTCTTTCATTGCATTTACCTGAATGCGCTCATGTTTGCTTAGGATGGATTGATCTAACTGCAATTGTGACCACGCCACTTCTAGCTGACGTGCTTCAGTTTGTGCACGTTCTAATTCAATAAACAAATGACGAGCCTGGTACTGAGTTCTCACCAGAATAAGCGCACAGGTTATCAGTGCAAATAACAATAAAATGATTCCACAGCTTCTCATTTTCATACTTAACTTGGCGCATTCAGAACCTGCAACGCATCCAGCGACATGGGTAGCCGCTGCGCGACTCGCATAATTGCTGAACGTGCGCGTGGGTTGACTGCTACTTCAACCTCGCTCGGCATCAGTTTTCTAAACAGCTTCATCTGTGGTTGGGGCAGATCTTTTGATCGGATCGGCATTCGACGATCTGGTTGCTCGACCACTGCTTTAGATGCCATAAATTGCTTCACAATCCGGTCTTCCAATGAATGAAAGCTAATTACCACTAACTTACCGTCTGAGCTCAACAAATCAAAGGCTTGGCTTAGGCCGCTCTTAAGATCTTCAAGTTCCTCGTTAATGAAAATCCGGATTGCTTGGAAGGTGCGAGTGGCCGGATCCTTATTTGAATCTTTCCGTTTCTGACGCGGGCCCCTGTACTTTTTAAGGGTATTTGCCACGAGACCGGCAAGCTCTCGTGTGCTTGAAATTGGTGCGACCTGCCGGCGAGCTGTAATCGCCTTTGCAATCTGAAAAGCAAACCGTTCTTCCCCATAATTCCTTATTACCTCCTCTATATTTTTCTCTGTTGCGATTGCTAACCACTCGGCTGCTGACATACCTCGCGTTGTATCCATACGCATATCAAGAGGGCCATCAGCTCGAAAACTGAAACCGCGCGTTGCGTCATCAACCTGGGGCGAAGAAATGCCTAAATCGAGCAACACCCCATCGACTTGATGAATACCGCGCGCCATTAATTCGGTCCGCATCGCCGCAAAACTATTGTGCACAATGGAAAAGCGAGCATCCGTAATCTGAGCCGCATTGGCTATGGCTTGAAGATCTTTATCAAAAGCTATCAGCCTGGCTTCTGGTGCCAATTGCGCCAGTAGTAAGCGGCTGTGTCCACCACGGCCAAAAGTACCGTCTATATAGATGCCATCTTTTTTTAATGGATGTAATGCAGTAACAGCTTCATTTAACAAAACTGTCTGGTGAACAAATTGATGACCGGACGCAGAATCTTCTCTAGGAAGTAAAGTTGCCGCTGAAATTGAGTTTGGAAATGAGGATGGAACTGAGACTATAGCTCCTATAGACGAGTGGAGATGCGAAGCGGAAGAAGTAGTCACGCTCGCCTCATCAAAACGAGAAGTTACTCAGCACATCCGGCATGCCAGCGGCAACAGCGTGGGCTTCATTTTCCGCCAATTTTTGTGCATTCCAAACCTCAAAATGCGTTCCCATTCCCAACATCATAACGTCACGTGCTAACTCCACCGTACTGCGTAATTCAGGCGCCACCAAAATCCGGCCGGCACTGTCCATATCCACGTCGCAAGCGTTACCTAACAATATTCGCTGCCAGGAACGCGCTGACATCGGCCAAGCAGCGATTTCTAAACGATGCGCTTCCCACGTTATGCGTGGAAATAATAACAAACAGCCATGCGGATGACGCGTTAGCGTTATACGCCCTTCACATTGCGTTAAAAGCGCGTCCCGATGTTTAGCCGGTATAGCCATCCGACCTTTCACATCAAGAGTAAGTGCTGACGCGCCTTGAAACACCGTGGAACCTCGCTTATTTCAACAATATTAATTAAAACAGAAATTTCTTGCGGGCAATTATGTCTAATCGCTTGCAAATTTAACCCACTTTTATACACTTTTTTTCACTTCCTCCCACTTTAGTGGAAGCAATTAGCGCGGTCAAGAGAAATAAAGCGAAAAACACGGTTTTTTACAATGAAGTCAAGGACTTAGCGAGGGCTCTTGAACACTAAAAAAAGGAAATAATGCTTAGAATTAAGCACTTAGACGCTTATTTGAAAGTTTCATATTAGCAATGCACTGACTACTTAATCCGATAATTACTAAAATCAGTGTGTAATCGAGCGATGTTTGGGGAGCAATTAGAAAAAAAGATTGTGAGTAGTAAATTGTAGTGTAAAAAAAGCCATTAAAATATTTAGACGCCAAGGGGTGTCCCATCAAGAACATATGGGTTTGGTGCAGTTTAGAATAAACAATATCGTCTCTGAGTGCACGCTCATTTAGAAGAGCTCTGTATCGGTCGCAAATTTTGAAAAGATGCTTGAACATTTTTCAGCGAGAATTTGTCATTTTTATCGCTATAAAAGAGAAACTACGGGGGTTTGAACGGGTATTTCTCCGTTACGCTAAATTTGAACGAACTACACTTAAAGGCGTTTCAATAAAATTTTGTGGGCTGCTTTCAGCAAATTCATGCACAGGCCACAGGAGGGTCGTTTAGCTTTTGAGGAGCTGATTAATAAAGTAGGTCGTGTGCTGTATTGACTATGTATTCGCGTTAATTATTGATATAGCGCAGAAATACTTCAAGGGTCAATTTGTCTGAAAACGAATAGCTGCATTCCTGCATATGGAAAATGTGGTTTCTACCTAGTGGATATCCCCAATTGCCTTGAGAGATTCTCGCACCGATAATGGCATGATCCGCCAACCTTCTGCTTTGCCGGAGATCGATCTAATATGGGACGACTTCACAAGAAGTCCCGGCTAACTAAATTTAATCCGACATTGGGTAAGAAAGCGAACTATGCAATCAATCAATCTAACAGTAACCAACAGTATTCTCAATAATTCGTTCTACCCAAGCTACGTAGCTAATATAAACAGCAGAATAGATAAAAATCGTGCCTTTCTTGAGGATCTGAAAGACCGAAAACCGTTTCAAGAACTGTTATTCCTTATGCGCGGCGCCCATGCCTCTTTTAAGCATTTGCTCGATTTGCTTATTGGGAAGGCCAGCTTGGAAGAATGCCTGGGCAAGACATGGAGAACAAATTTACTAGTAAAGACGTATGGTGAGCTAGAGGTCAGCTGGTTTAACTCACATTTTTTGCCAGGGTCGATAACGTTAATGTTATATGATATTTTTAAACCAAGTTATTTTGAATCTGCTGAGAAATCGCAGTTAAAAATGTGTGCTCTGATGGGTGCAATTGAAAGAAAGGACAGCTTTAAAATGTTTGACTTTGCGGGAACAGATCTATCTGGCATTGACTTGTCGGGGGCTAATTTATGTACACTTGACTGGTCGGGGGCTAATTTGTCTAAGGTTAATCTGAATGGCGCTTTCTTGCGTAGAGCTAACTTGTCTATGGCTAATCTGACTGGAGCGGATTTATCTGGGGCTTATCTGCACGAAGCTAACTTATCGGGAGCTAACTTAGCTTGTGCCGATTTGTATCAAACCCAACTATTTCAAGCTAATTTGTCCGGGGCTGACTTGTCCGAAGCTAACTTGTCTTCTGTTAATTTGGAGGAAGCTAATTTGTCTGGCGCTAACTTATCGGAAGTTAACTTGTCTTGTGCTTATTTGAATAAAGCCAACTTATTTCAAGCTAATTTGTCGAAGGCTGACTTAAGATCAATAAAAATTTGCACAGTCCAATTGCTTCACGCCAAATTGACTGGCGCTCAGTCCAACGATTGTTTCATTTCTAATATGATAAAAAAACAAGAAAGAAAAGAAGCCGCAGTTCAGAAATATCAGTTGTTATCACAAATGGTCGGCGAATTTACTTTCGACGGCACTTACTTTCCTAAGGAGCTCATCAATATAATTGGTTGTGATCTGCTTTAATAGGCACCTGCCTATTTAACAACAATATTTGGTTCCAAACTGACAAATCTGCAGCGATCAAATCTAAACCGGCGACGGTGCAACGGAATGCCGATTTAATGGGCACAATCCAGCTAAGAAGAAAAATGAAGCAAGCCGATAGGCCGGATTCTGTTACGACACGCCGAAGTTATTTCTAACCACCTTGTGTTATGACAGCCATTCCTCTAGGCCTTGAATTGCTCCAAGGCTCAAGCTTTCTACCCGCACGCTCCGCGAGCAGCATCAATGCGTGCCTATTTGAAATTGCTCCGGGTGGAGGTTACCGCGTTTCACCGTAACTAAATACGCTCGTCTCTGTGGCCCTATTCCTCGCCTTATACCAACAGTTATGCACCCTTGGACTTCAGCGGACGGCCGTTAACCGTCACCCTGCTCTATGGAGTCCGGACCTTCCTCCCGTCTAGTTACCTCTGCAAGCAAAGGCAACAAAACCAGCGACTGTCTGGCTTGCTTCAAGAGGGATTTTAACTTAAAACGCTTTATAAAGGTGTGCTCAAAAACCTAGCTGGCACAGTCTATACAAGAAATTCTGCATGTAACACCACTGTTTTTGCCGATCCAAAATACGGCTTTGTCAACTGATCAGTACATGAGGAGTTTTGGGAAACCACCTCATGGTCATTAGCTTTTGAATGCTCTTTAGGTTTAGATAATCAGATTATTCCCGTGTTTTTCCAAGGATAAGCAATGCAATTCGCCGATTTGCCAAAATACGCAATTGAATTTATAGTGTTCCAGCTTGATGGTCGGGATTGTTAGCGAACTTAACTAATTATACGAATTAATAGTTTACCGAAGAATACATAGTCTCACTATCGCAAAGTGGTTGGCTCAAAGGTCCATTTAAGCTTTCACCTATCTTGGTAGCAGGAATAATAGCGATATTCCATACGAATAATCCTGTTACTGCTCGGCTTCTGGATTCTTAAGAGATTAAAAGACCTGGTTAATTCAAAATTCATTATACGTGGGGAAAAAAATGGAATTTAAACCTGTCAGTTTCAGGAATACCCGTGCAAAAGCAACAACAAGGCATAACTGGCGCAATAAATTGTTGACCCTATGCGGTGCGTTTCTGGTTAGCGCAATGGCTTATGCTGATAACACGTATATGCGTTGCTATTATTGGGACCCGTCAAATTCGGAGGTGGACAATGTTTGGGCTCTCAATGAACGCAACTCTGACAGGTATCCTCTTCCTGGATTTTGGCAGTCTCAGGGTTCTCTGGTAGCAAATATTTTTTATACCAACATTTCTGACCGATCTCTGCGTATGCGCTGTGAAGATACCTTAAAACGTAAAGGAATTAACGGGTCCTTCGTCATGTATGCTGCAGCCGATACGGTATTTTCTTATAATTACCTTGTCTGGAACGTAGATACCGGCAGGGATACCACGATTACTGATGTGCCAGACGAAATAAACAGAATAGTGTCGTTCGGTGATAGCCTCTCTGATACCAATAACTTCTTTAACGGTATGCATTGGCTGAATACACCAAGCAAAAAAACGTACTACGGAGGTCGATTCAGTAACGGTAAAAATTGGCTGGATTACTTTTCGGAGTATGTACAGTTACCCGTCTACAATTGGGCAATAGGCGGCGCAGGTACGGTGGATTATAATCTTTTGACTGGGGGCACGGGTTATTGGCCCAATGATGGGCAGGTAATAAAAGTTAATGGCGTTCGGTCCCAAGTGGATTCCTGGTTAGCTTACATGCATGCCAGCTTTATTGATCAGCAGGGCGTAAAGCTTAATCACTTTTATGAGCCGAAAAACACCTTATTTACGATGCTGGTTGGCGGAAATGATGTACTACAGTTCGGAACTCCCGTTAAAGAAATGATAGCTCAGGAAAGGGCAGCCTTAATTAGTTTAATCAATTACGGTGCTAAGCATATTTTACTTTCTACTCTACCTGACCTATCTCACGCACCGTTATTTTCAATTAGAAAATTGGATAAGAATGAGCCGAAATCAGACCCGGAAAAAGTAGAGCAACATATCAAAGATTTCAATGTGGCTTTAATCGGGTTAGCAAATGAATTACGAAAAGAGTATGGTGACATGATCAATATTCATGTATTTGATGCCTTTGCGTTATTTACTGATCTGTTAAATTCATCCGACAGTTATGGTATTACCAACACGAAAAATTCTTGTCTGGAAATTGCGGAAGAAACGATTAATACTTATTACAATGAAGGGAAAATAGCTCCGTCCTGTGTTGGCTTGCCCAACAAAGCAGAATCTTTTGTCTATTGGGATTTAATGCATCCCACTACACACACCCATAAGATAGTCGCCGGTAAAGTGGTTTGTTTTATAAAAGATAAAGATAAATTTCCCATCAAATTAACTCCTTCGATGGAAGCCTCTCTTTCGAATTGCGACTCCGCTAGGAGCACCGCCGCAACTTTTTAAGTGTATCGTCAATTTCTTATAATTGTATATAGCCCAACTAAGACCATGGATTTATTTCAAATTTTAATTCTCGCTGTTATTCAGGGGGCAGCGGAGCTGCTGCCCGTCTCAAGTTCTGCCCACGTCATCATGGCTGAAAAAATGATGGGGTTAGATCCGACCACACCAGAAATGACTTTGTTATTAGTGATGTTACA
>JAJNBE010000055.1 GCA_021155915.1 Solimicrobium sp.
ATGACGGCAATCATCCCATGCCGTTCCGATCAGTGTATTTGTTAAGGAAAAGAAGATCTATTGTGGATGTTACGTAAGTATTAACCGCATAAAGAGCATATGCGCTCACTGCATTTCATAAATAAGGACAAATACAATTAATAAAAACTCTCATTAATACTTACCTTATCAAACGACACTAATAAGATCACAGGGATCGTTTATTTAGTTATAAAACGATAATATTATGAATTTTTTTCCCGAAGGTAGCTCGATTCATATCGTTATATACAATCAGAGTTTCGCTCTTAGTTACTTTACCGTTAGGGAAAAGCGCTACAGGTTAAATGGAAGTATTTTCGGCTCCTTGGTCGCGTTGCTACTTTTTACAACCTACAGATGAGACCTTAGCATAACCGTAGCGAGCGAGTCAGAGTCAAAGCGCACGGAGCGCAGCACTCGGAATGTACTTGAGTACTTGAGTACTTGAGTACTTGAGTACTTGAGTACTTGAGTACTTGAGTACTTGAGTACTTGAGTACATGAGGATTGCGAGCACCGCGCAACGCCGAATTTGGCTTGAGCAGTAGATTATGCAGAGGTCTCAGGTTGCTGCGTCGTCGCGGTACTGCAGGGACTTCGGAATGCATGCATTCTGCCTGCCGAACGAACTTTCCAAGTAAGGAGAGTTTCCTGAGCAACAGGAGAAATAATAAGGCCAAGAATTCGGAAAAACGCACCGTTGAGCTTGTCCAACAAAGGAATCACGGTTAAAGCAGTGCAATTGGCTTCGTTCAAATGGGAAATTTTTGTGTTAAGCAAGATATGGCGGGAGATAGTTGAGAGTACCCGCCAATAGCCACAACAAAAATATGACCAGTGGCACATGTACAATAAATTGCACAAATGTGTAGCCAACAATATCGCGAGCTTTAAGTCGCAAGATGCCCAGTAGGGGTAACATCCAGAAGGGATTGATTAAGTTTGGCAGCGCTTCCGCTGCGTTATAAACCGTTACCGCCCAGCCGAGGTGCACACGCAAATCGATTGCCGCCTGCATGACATAGGGCGCTTCAATAATCCATTTACCCCCACCAGAAGGTACGAAAAACCCGAGAATGGCTGAATAAAGCGCTATTACACCCGGAAAGCTACCTTGAGTCGAAATGGCCACAAAAAATTGGGCAAGATGATGTGATAACGTTAATCCATCCGTACTGCCCGCTTTAGTCAATATAAATGCGATGCCCCCATAAAGTGGAAACTGGATCAGCACGCCGGCTGTGGCCGGGACGGATTGCGCCACGGCACGCAAAAATCGTTGCGGTTGCCAATTACACAGCATACCAAGCAATAGCATAACCAAATTATAGGTATTCAAGTTCGTTATGGCGATGATAGGGTCTTTGCTGCTAAATTCATGCCAAATCCACATCCCGCCCAGCGCTACCATTAGTACGGTGAGTAACGGACTGCGCTCTAGCCAGTCGCCTGGCCGGGTAATTGCGGTAACTTCTGGTGGATCATCCAAAGTCACGAGAAGATCATCAGCGGTAATTGCTTTAGCATCTTGCGGAGCAGAAAAGTAGGCAATGCTAATGGATACCAATAATAAAATTAACGCGAGTAACATGGACTGCGGCAAAAGAACGGTTTGCGAAAAAGGTAGTACCCCGGTAATCGAGAGCAACGCGGGCGGCAAACTTGCCGGATTGGCCTGGAGTTGTGCCGCGGATGAACTTAAACCCAATGCCCACGTTGCACCCAATCCTAAATAGGCAGCTGCACCAGCTGCACGATAGTCCATGCGCAGATCAGAGCGCCGTGCCAGCGCACGCACTAAAAGGCCGGCAAACACCAGACTAATTGCCCAACTGATAAATGAGGTGAGAATGCTGATCATCGCAACGAACGCAACGGCCGCGCGACCTGTTCGGGGCAAGTGTGCCAGCTTGACAATAAGAGCTGCAGCCGGAGGAGAGACGGCAAGCACATAACCAGAAATAGCCACCATCGCCATTTGCATAGTGAAAGGAATTAAGCTCCAATAACCGTTACCAAATGCAATTCCCACCTTGGTAATCGGCGCACCGATGAGCCAAGCACCCCCGGCAACCAGTATTACGGCTAATACAGCGAAAATATAAGAGTCAGGAAACCATTTCTCGGCCCAGCGCGTAACGATTTGCGCGGTGTTTTCAAGTGCCCTACTTAGCATTTTTTTCCTTTTTTTTAACTTGTTGTCAGAGTAGTTAGCGATTAGGTTAAAAACTTGCTCGCCAATGCATTTCCGGCACGGCTCACTGACTTGCGTCCTAAATGGCGGGAAATAAACTGTCCCGCATCAACCAATTTATTCAAATCGATTCCAGTAGCAATTCCCAACCCCTGCATCATATAAATCACATCTTCAGTAGCAACATTACCGCTTGCTCCTTTTGCGTATGGACAACCACCCAAACCGGCGACCGAGGAATGAAAGACGCTGATGCCGATTTCTAAACTGGCATAAATATTGGCCAGAGCCTGACCATACGTATCATGGAAATGTCCCGCTAGACCCGACACCGGAAATTCGTTCATCACGTGTTGCATGACGGTTTGCACCTGTCTGGGCGTACCCACACCGATCGTGTCGGCGATATCCATTTCGTCACAACCTAAGTCGCGAAATTGACGCACTATAACCGCCACTGATTCGGGGCTGATCGCGCCTTGATAAGGACAACCGAACGAACAACTTATACTGCCACGCAGGCGTATATTGTTTGCTTTAGCTAGGACAGCAACATCGCGGTATCTTAGGATCGATTCCTTGATAGAGCAGTTGATATTTTTCTCTGAAAACGCCTCGGATGCCGAACCAAAAATTACCACTTCATCTACGCCTGCCGCTAATGCCGCTTCCATGCCTTGCTTGTTAGGCACCAATGCTGAATAAATAACTCCGGCGCGACGTGTGATGCTGTTCATGACTTGCGCGGAGGTCGCCATTTGCGGGACCCATTTTGGCGATACGAATGAAGCCGCTTCGATATTAGAAAATCCCGCTGCGCTTAATCGATTAATCAGTTCAACTTTGACTTTGGAGTCTACGATGGTTGCTTCATTTTGCAAACCATCACGGGGACCGACTTCCACGATTTTTACGGAATTGGGTAGGTGGGGAAACTGGCTTAGGTTCATAGGGATCTTGACACTCTATTTTGCGTCATTAATTTAGGGCTGCAATCGACATCGATTAATAAGGGCTATCGTCCTAAGTTAATACTATTAATTCCGACTACGTGGAGGATCGATATTGGTATTCAGAGATAGTTTATTTTATTTAAACATCAATAATTGTGCGCCCTCCGACACCTGATCGCCGACAGAATACATCAACTCTTTTACTATACCGTCCGTCGGCGCTACAATCGTATGTTCCATTTTCATAGCTTCCATAATCAGCAGTGATTCACCCTTTTTTACGGTTTGTCCAGGATTAACAAATAGGGTCACGATTTTCCCCGGCATCGGTGCAGTTAATCTGCCTGTTTCTGCTTCTACTCCGCCTGCATGCAACAACGGATCAGTATACGTCATTTCTATATGGTGGCCTTTGCTAAACACATGCACTTGTTCGCCATGACGCACAACAGTGCCGTTAACAATCTGGCCGTCAATCTCAATAATGAGTTGGTCACTATCAATCCGCTTTACAAACGCTTCTTCATCGGCGCCAGCGATGTGCCAACCGTTAGTTACATAACGTACAATAATTTCATGGATGTCATCTTCCCTGCTAAAACGCAGGCTACGAACTAAATTACTGTTCATACGCCAACCATGGCCCGAGCTCCAGGGGTCATTGCAGTTGATTTGATGTTCTGGCTGGAGTAGATGAACGGCGGCTAATGCTAATAAAGGCAATGAAATGGCAGCCCGTGGAGGAAATAATTCTAAATGATTACGCTCAATCAAACCGGTATCCAGATCTGCCGTTGAAAAAGCAGAACTTCGGATCAAGCGTTGCAAAAATGCGATGTTGGAAGATAAACCGACAAGCTGATAGTGCGTCAATGCGTGTGACATATGTGCTAAGGCTTCATTTCTGTTTTTACCCCAAACAATTAACTTCGCAATCATCGGATCATAAAATGGAGAAATGACGTCCCCTTCACTTACACCGCTATCTATTCTGATGCTCTCAGGATCAGACTTGCCACCCAATTCAAAATTGACGGCATTGGGTGTGCGTAGGTGCATAAGACTACCAATGGATGGCAAGAAACCGTTATCAGGGTCCTCTGCATAGATGCGTACCTCCACGGCATGGCCCTTGATATGCAACTGAGATTGCTGCAGGGGTAAAGGTTCCCCATGGGCCACGCGCAACTGCCATTCCACCAGATCGGTTCCGGTGATCATTTCCGTCACTGGATGCTCTACTTGCAATCTTGTGTTCATTTCCATGAAGTAAAACGAACCGTCCTGGGTGGCAATGAACTCCACCGTTCCTGCACCCACGTAACCCACTGCTTTTGCTGCCGCCATGGCAACTTGGCCCATTGCTGCACGACGTTGGTCCGTCATGCCTGGCGCCGGTGCCTCTTCCACAACTTTTTGATGACGTCGTTGAACAGAACAATCGCGTTCAAACAAATGGACACAGTTACCAAACATATCTGAAAAAACTTGAATTTCGATGTGACGCGGACGTAGTAAGTATTTTTCGACCAACACTTTATCGTCACCGAATGAACTTAACGCTTCACGCTTGCAAGAGGCCAAAGCCGCTGTAAACTCAGCGCCAGATTTCACTATGCGCATGCCCTTACCGCCGCCACCCGCGGATGGTTTGAGTAACACCGGATAGCCAATTCGATCGGCTTCTTTATGCAACCGCTCGGCATCTTGGTCTTCACCGTGATAACCAGGTACCAGCGGCACCCCGGCTCTTTCCATCAATGTTTTGGCTGCTGATTTACTTCCCATGGCGCGAATAGCAGTAGCTGGAGGTCCTATAAATGCTAAACCCGCTGCAATACATGCTTCAGCAAATTCACTGTTCTCAGATAAAAAACCATATCCGGGATGTATCGCTTGAGCGCCCGTCGCCAAGGCTACCGCAATAATTTTTTCACCCAATAAATAGCTTTCTCTGGCCGGCGCAGGCCCAATAAATACGGCTTCGTCGCACGCGGTGACATGTTGGGCTGTGGCATCTACATCGGAATATACTGCCACCGTTTTAATGCCGAGACGGCGCGCAGTAGCCGCTACCCGACAAGCTATTTCTCCTCGGTTAGCAATAAGAATTTTTGAAAACATAGTCATTCCTTGTAGTATGAATGTCTCAACTGGCTATTCAATCCAACCCATGAGGTCGGTGATTGCCAAGGATAAAAGGTTACTAGCCTAAGGCAACGTAGAATCACGCATGCGTCGCAAGATTAAATCAGTCCGTTTTTGCAAATAGGCTGTGCCGCGATGTTGATCGTAATAACGCGGATTAGGCAGCATAACCGCTAGTCTCGCCGCTTGACTGGCACTTAAATTGGCGGCTGAGACACCGTAATAATGACGTGCCGCTGCTTCTGCACCAAAGATGCCGGTACCCCACTCCACCACGTTAAGATAAATTTCAAAGATGCGTTCTTTATCCATAACGGCTTCTAGCATAAAAGTGATAATTAACTCTTCCCCTTTTCGGAGGTAACTGCGCTGACCAGATAAAAACAAATTTTTTGCGAGCTGTTGGGTGATGGTCGACCCTCCCCGAACAACCCGGCCTTTTTTTGAATTCTTTTGATAGGCTTTTTCCAACGCCTCCCAATCAACGCCGTCATGATCGGAAAAATTAGCATCTTCAGAGGCGATGATGGCGCGCTTTAATTGCTTAGAAATTCGGTTATAAGGTAGCCATTTTTGCTGCAATTGCCGATAGGGGTTTTTTTCCTGAATTAGGATTTGCTGCTGACGCATAAAAGCTGTTGTGGTTGGATTATAGTTAATCCACCAGCAAATCTGAGCGAAGAAATAGCCTTGAATTAGCACAAATAACAGCAAAACAGCAACAATGAGTTGCCAGAGTAAGCGCCGAAAAAATTTCATCGTGATGCCAATAATTTAGCTGTTTCCGGTCTTACTCCTCGCCAGAGATAAAAACTCTCAGCGGCTTGTTCTACCAGCATTCCCCAGCCATCACGCGTCTGTGCGCCCAGCTTTGTGGCGTGTTTCATAAATAAAGTAGGCTGATCGGCGTACATCATGTCATAAGCTAAGGTAGTGGGCGCATAAACCGAATCTGGAACGGGCAAGAGTTGGGCCGCAATACTGGCCGAGGTAGCGTTGATAACGAGGTCAAACTGGCCCTGAATATCCTTAAATTCCGTACAGCTCAGTTTTCCGAATTGCTTGAACTGGTTAATTAATTTCCACGCCTTTTCTGAGCTGCGGTTAGCGATAATTATTTCAGCCGGCTGACATTCTAACAAAGGCAGCATCACCCCTCGCGCTGCGCCCCCTGCACCCAATAATAAGATCCGCTTATTTTGTAAACATAAGTAAGCGTTCCGAGCAATATCGGTAACCAAACCAATACCGTCTGTATTGTCTCCTACGATTTTTTTATTTTTAAACCATAGTGTATTTACTGCTCCGGCAGCGCTTGCACCCGGCGTGACTTCGTCGCACAGATTAAACGCGTCCAGTTTAAAGGGAAGAGTAACATTAGCTCCTCGACCACCGTCGCGAATGAATTGCCGCACGGTTGCTTCAAAGCCATTTAAAGGAGCTAATAATGCACGGTAGCTGAGATTTTGCTGGCTTTGTCTGGCAAACACAGCGTGTAAATAGGGCGATTTACTATGCGCAATCGGATTGCCGATAACAGCGTATTGATCGACTTTCCTGTTGACCATAATTAATTAACACCATTAAGCTCAGTTTTAAGATCGGCATTTCGTGTAAAGTTAAATCGCGTAATAACAATCCATAAATCCTCTCTGTCGCTTGACCGCATATGTTGAGGGAAACGTCCAAACGGTGCTGAACGTTCGATAATACGTAACGCAGCTGCGTCTAACGCAGCATTACCGGACGATTTTTCGATGCGCGGCCCGCCCTCTTTTTGATAAATGGTGCCGTCTTGAAAAACAGGAATATAAACAATTAATTCGCCATATAATTTTTGGCCATTTTGCTGAGGAAAATGCATTGTCCCCATGTCCTCAATACGTTTTTGCATATTTTTGTAATACAACGCATAGCCAACCGCCTTGGTGCTTGGGGTAATAAATGTTTTATGCGGACGGGTATTTTCATCTGCTATGGACTGCGCAATCTCTGCCGCCATCCGTTTAATTGCTTTGCTGGTTTCCGTATCACTTTCACCATTAACGAGATTTTTACTAGCATTTGTTTTGGTTTTATCCAAATTAGCTGCGATCTGGAAAGAAGACTTTTGGTTAGCCTGGGATAACAAATGTCGTTGAACATTTTCCAAGTTTTCAATGCGAAGTTGTGTTTGCCTTATGGCCTCACCTTCCTCACTGTAATGCATATCTGGGAGCGGAGAGGTGGCGCGCCCTTCATTGGCATTGCCACCACCGTTTAAGTTTGCTTGCGCCAATGCCTGTGCCTTTACAGGGGGCTTGTCATGTTTGGCATTAACTAAAATAACGTCTAAGCCAAGGTCAACGGGAACACTGTGTGAAGGTGGGTTAACAAAATGGATCATTAACACCACTGCGTGCACGAGCAGAGAGGTAACTAACGCAATGATTAACGTCAAATTTTGCAAGTTATGCCTTAACATATTTGTAGGAATTTAAGTTATTGCTTTATTGCCTGGACCCCGTCCAGCTAAGCCATGTAGCGCAGAAGCTAAAAAGCAGTCCATTCAAGCCACTAACTTAGCCAAATTCTTTGCCACTTCACGCTTACTTATAATCACATGTGTGGCGCCATGTTCTTTCAAATGCTCGGCTTCCGTGTCCGAATTTGCCCGGGCAATGGTGATAATTTGAGGATTCAACTTTCGTGCGTAGGTAATTAACTGTCCGGCCACAATTGCATCGGAAATAGTCAGGACCATGCAGCGCGCTGAATCAATTTTTGCTTCATTTAAAACTCCAGGTGCGCTTGCATAACCGTATACTGCCGGAATTTCCGGGTGGTGCGTAACATGAATAACATCTGGATGATCTTCTACGAGAATAAACGGTAGCTGTTGTGCGGTCAATTCTTCGCCTACCATTTTTCCCAACTCACCATACCCAACCAAAATAGTGTGGCCTTTTAGCTGTGCACAACGGGCCGCGTTGTCTGTTTCTGGTTCGCTTTTTTTACTGCGGTCTTCCTGCATTTTTAGTTTCGGCTTAAAATAATTTAGCCCCATAAAAACAAATGGATTCAGAATGATAGAAAAAATTGCTCCCGCTAAAATCAGATCACGACCCGTTATTGGTAGAATGCCAAGGGTAATCCCCAGCGTGGCAAGAATAAAAGAAAACTCGCCGATCTGCGCCAGGCTAGCGGAAATGGTGAGTGCTGTTCCTAATGAATGACGAAAAGCGAGAACTAAGAGTAACGCAACCAAAGATTTACCCACCACAATAATAAGTACTGTCGCCAAAACCATAAGCGGTTCACGCACCAGAATAGATGGATCAAATAGCATACCCACCGATACAAAAAACAACACAGAGAACATTTCACGCAGCGGTAATGATTCTTCTGCCGCACGATGACTGAGTTCGGATTCGGCTAACATCATGCCCGCAAAAAAAGCACCTAGGGCAAACGATACGCCAAATAAATAGGTTGACCCAAGCGCAAATCCTAGCGCAATTGCCAGTACACTTAATCCGAACAATTCGCGAGAGCCGGTAGCAGCAACGCGTTCCAGAATCCATGGAATAGCACGCTTACCAAAAATGAGCATCATCACCAGAAAGGCCATTATCTTTCCGGATGTGATGAGAAGAATAGCCAAGATTCCTCGGGTGTCCATGATATTCTCCTGACCACCTAACAATCCTGACAACGCTGGAATCAATACCAATGCCAGCACCATCACAATGTCTTCGACAATTAACCAGCCGATAGCAATCTGGCCGCGACGCGTATCAATTAAACGCTTTTCCTGCAGAATCGTGAGTAAAACAACGGTGCTAGCGCACGAGAGGGACAGTCCAAAAATAAGCCCTTGCCCCAGCTGCCAATCCATGGCCCATGCTAGTGCCACTCCTAACAAGGTGGCAAAGGCAATTTGTAATAGCGCGCCCGGAATTGCGATGTATTTAACGGCTAATAAATCTTTTAAGGAAAAGTGCAGACCGACGCCAAACATCAATAAAATCACGCCAATTTCGGCGAGTTCTTGTGCTAAATTCGTATCAGCAACGAAGCCGGGGGTAAATGGCCCTACAAAAATACCGGCAATCAAATAACCAATGAGCGGTGGCATGCGTAACCGATTGGCTAAGGTACCGAAAATGAAAGCCAGCACTAAACCGCCGACGATGGTTGCAATTAAAGGTGTTTGGTGACTCATGGATTTTTATTGGTGGGTAAGTGGGTATTGCACGTTTTCGCCTACTTTTGAAAAAGGAGACAAAGTCGGCCGTAATCTAAACCTAGATCAGGCCGCATTATCCTAGATTCCTCTGTTGGACAGGTTCAATTGTACGTTTTTCCGGCTTCCTGGAAAGGCACGACGACGCGGCAACCTGTATGTTGTAAGGAGAAGCAAGGCGGCCAGGGAGCCGGAAAAACGTACAATTGAGCCTGTAGCGCTCCCACCTAAACGGTGAAGTAGGTAGAGAGCGAAATCCTCTATGAATGCAATCTGTTATCGAAGCTAAGAAGCGGTCAACAGAGGAATTTAGGATTATCATGCATCTCAAGGGCTAACTGATATAAGGCATTCTTCTTTTGACCAGTTAATTGCGCCGCCAGGTTAGCCGCTTGTTTTACTGAACAACTTTGCAACAATACTTTCAATACGCGCTGTGCTTCGATTAACTCAGCATTTTGGTCTGGTATCGCTCCTTCTAGTAACACCGCATACTCACCCTTTTGCCGATGTGCATTGGCAGCCAACCATTTACTTGCTTTATTTAAATCACAGCGGTGAATTTCTTCAAACAATTTAGTCAATTCCCGCGCGAAAACGATTTGTCGAGTCCCAGGAAATATAGCAGTAAGCGCTGCAACCATATCATTAATGCGATGCGGTGCTTCATAAAAAACCAACGTAGCTGTGCAATTCTTAAGTGTGCTTAATGCGCTGTCGCGCTGGCCCGCTTTACTGGGTAAAAATCCAAAAAAATAAAATTGATCATTTACCAGTCCACTGGCAGACAACGCGGTTATGACAGCAGAAGCACCCGGCAAAGGTACTACGGTTAACCCGGCCTCACGCACTGCGTTAACAATGCGAGCGCCCGGATCTGAAATTGCGGGCGTGCCAGCATCTGATACTAACGCAATGCGCTCACCTTGCTGCAAGCGTTGAATAATTTTTTGTGCTATTTCGTTTTCATTATGCTGATGCGCCGCGATGAGCGACTGGGATATACCCAAAGTTTTCAATAACTGGGCGGTATTACGCGTATCTTCGCAAGCTATCGCATCTACGATGGATAGCACGTATGAAGCGCGGTAGCTGACATCGGCAATGTTGCCAATGGGTGTCGCGACTATGTATAGACACGAACTGGGGTAACTCTGTTGTTGGGCATGAGCCAGAAGGCTGGGTAATGCGAGCGAGGTTAATTCGGTCATGAGATTGTTTAATTTTGTTTATCAGTTGATATATCCGCTCACGTTTTAAGTGTGGGCATTATAAACGGTTCTCAGGATGGGATAAGTGTTAATCCAGGGCACGGAACTTAATTCAAATCGGGATATGAATAATCCATTTAACATCGTAATTGCTGACTCATAAATCTTAGCTTAAAAACGCAGTTGCACCGATGTGGCCGTGCGTTTTTCCTGTTCCTTGAAAGAGCATGACGCATGAAAAGCGGGATGTTTCATTGTTGAGAAATACCGGAAATTCTGGATAACCTAAGTTTTTATATAAGCACGCTGGCTACTGTATTACGGAGCACGATATAGTCGCCACTCGATGCCTGATCTGTGGAAATGTTACAACATCACAGTCCGGACCGATTTCCTGCCATTACAGTCTCCGCTTTAGTGTTGTACGAAACTATTTTCTTAATTTAGATCCCCGGCGATTTCGCTCTTTTTTTACAGCCCTATTGGAAAATCAGATATATTCCTGCACGGGAAATTTTTCGGATGAGCAATTGATAACAGTCTTTTGAGCCGTTTCAATAATCTTCGTATTGGCAAATTTCCTCCGCCTTAAAAAGCTTAATTTATGCAAATTGAAGTTAATTGAATTAGGTCCTCGATATAAGTTGCATTAGTTGAATAATAAGCTACCTTATAAGTAAGCTTCCTGGAGAAATAAATGAAAATTGCACAAGTTCTGCGCATAGCCGCAGGTGCTACTCAAGCTATATTGGCAACCCAAAAAATTGATGACAATAAAGGGGCCGTTATGGTTTTGGCTAATCATTCCGAACGCAATATACCGTTACATAGTGCAACGGATTTCATCACGTCGGTGCAAACTGTGACTCCGTTCTCTAACGGCTTATCAAATTCACCAGTTAGCGCAATTGTGCGGATTACTAAGGTTCTATGTTTGAGTATGGCCGTGTTGATGTCTGTGGCCTCACATGCACAAACTCCCGCCGATATAGACGCCGCGCAACGCCAAGCGGAGATCATCCAACGCCAGGAACAAGAGCAATTACAACGCGATCAGGAACGAGTACGCCGCCGTCCAGAGCGCGTAGAAGGAATAGACACAAAATCGCTGCAACCTAAAATCGAGGTCCCCGATGCAGGCCAAGCATGTCGTGAAATTAGTGAGATCGTGATCAGCGGCGCGCCTCATCTCTCCGCTGTCGCGCGGAACCATATCAATACAGAATTTTCCGGACGTTGTCTCAAGGCAGCGGACATTGAAAAGATATTGGGCCAGATTACCAAGGACTACATCGACCACGGCTATATCACCACTCGCGTTTATCTAGCGCCGCAGAATTTGACCACGGGTCGTTTGGAAATACTCGTCGTTGAAGGTGTGGTAGAGAAAATTATTGAGGATGACGGTAGCGCCAATAACTTATTTATGGGCAATATATTCCCAGGTGTGGTTGGCAATCTGCTTAACCTGAAAGATTTAGAACAAGGTATAGACCAGATTAATCGACTTTCCTCGAATAACGCCCAGCTGGATATTGCACCCGGATCAAAGCCGGGGTTAAGCACGGTAGTGATACGTAACCAGCGCCGTTCCCCGTACCATTTTAGCGCCACTTATGACAACCAAGGAAGTGAGTCTACCGGAAAAACACAAGCTGCTTTAAATGCTGGCGTGGACAATCTCCTGGGTTTGAATGAAATGTTCTTTGCCACCCACAGAAAATCTGTTCCCGGCGACGTCGATCGCAAATACGCTGAAATCAATAGCTTGAATTTTAACATTCCGTTTGGTTACACCACATTTTCCATGGGTACTAGCCGTTCGAAATATGCCAGCACAATAGGTGTGCCGAGCGGAAACGCTCTGGTCGCCTCGGGTGATACCATCATCAATAACGCGCGTTTGGAACGCGTAATGTACCGCAACCATTCAACGCGTGCATATTTGGCTGCCACCATCACCACCAAAGACTCAAGGAATTTTCTTGAGCAGCAATTTTTAGGGGTTAGTAGCCGCCGCCTCACCGTATTAAATTTGACCGGGAACCTCAACACGGACGTTGCAGGGGGCATTCTCACGCTTGATCTCGGTTATTCCAAAGGTCTCGACGCCCTAGGCGCGTTGAGTGACCCCGATTCGTTGCCTGACTGGGCGCCACGTGCCCAGTTTGGCAAGATCAAATATAGCGTTAACTACAACATTCCTTTTCATTTATTGGACAAAAGTTTCAGTTTCAACAGCCAGTTGACTGGTCAAAAGGCCAGGACTGTTCTTTTCGGTTCGGAGCAATTCTTAGTTGGTGGTCTGTTTTCTGTGCGTGGTTTTACCGGTAATAATACCTTAGGAGGAGACGATGGTTTTTACCTGCGTAACGAGCTGTCTATGCGCCACCCACTAGTTATTGGCAACGAAACAATTTTCTCCCGTATTTATGCAGGCTATGATTTCGGTAAGGTGAAGAATCGTGTCGCAAACATCCCTCAGGGTCGTATCTCCGGCATGGTGGTAGGTGTTTCAATCAACGTGCGTGGCTTCACCTTCGACCTCTTCAATACTCGTCCACTTACATTACCGGGATTTATGGTTAAGGAATCTAACCAGACCTCTTTCCGTCTAACTTACTCGTTATAGGAACATGCTATGAACCACATTTATCGCCTGGTCTGGAATAAAATTACCAACTCTTGGGTCGCTGTGCCAGAAACGGCTCGCACCCGCGGTAAAAGTGGCGGTGGGCGCGCTGCGAGTAAAGCAAGTATTTTGGCACTGTTGGCTGGATTTGGCACGACGTTGGCATGGGCAGATTTGCCTGTTCCAACTACGGTGGTTCCATCAAATAACAGCACCCAAGCCTACATTTCCGCTAACACCGTGCCGGTGGTAAATATCGCCAACCCTAACGCGGCGGGCCTCTCACACAACACCTACAACAAGTACAATGTCGAAGCGAATGGGCTGGTGCTTAATAACGGCGATATAAGCCAAGTATTGCGCCAATCTGAATTGGCCGGCCAGGTAGGCTTCAATCCCAATCTGACGAACCAAGCTACCGTAATTTTGAATGAAGTGGTGTCGACTGACCGTAGTACATTGGCCGGCTTTACAGAAGTGCTGGGCGGCAAGGCAGACGTCATTGTGGCTAATCCTAACGGCATAACCTGTAACGGGTGCGGCTTCATCAACACTGACCGTAACACTGACCGTGCTACTCTCACCACGGGTACACCCAACATAGCGGCCGATGGTAGCCTCACCGGCTTTACCGTTAATCGTGGTGATGTGCTAATAGAGGGCCTGGGGGCAAATGCCAGCACCCAGCAAATCTTTGACATTGTCACCCGGTCAGTGAAAGTAGATGGAAAAATCAATGGGCCCGTCGCGAACAGTTTAAGCATTACTACAGGCAACAATATTTGGAATTATGCCACACGTCGCAACACCGGTTCTGTCACGGGCGAGGGTACAGCACCGAATTATGCGATTGATTCGACCATTCTAGGTGGAATGTACGCGGGACGTATCAGTATTATCGCTACTGAAGCAGGAGTAGGTGTGCGTACGTTGGGTGAAGTTGCAGCTAGCACGGGGGATTTTATTCTGGACAGTGCAGGCAAAGTTGAAATTCAGTCGGCTCTAAGTGCGGCAGGAGATCTGAGCATTAAGTCCACCTCAACTACTAGCGAAAAGGACCTGTTTTTGAATGGCGCGAACGCCAAAGTAACCGCAGGCCATGATCTTATATTAACTGCTGAATTCGGTGAGATCAATTTAACTGAAGGAGAAATCTACGCCGAAAATAATTCCACACTAACAGGGGCAACCCTGAGTGATGTTTCTACCACAGGAGCGAAGCGGTTTGCTAAGGCCAACAATACCATTACCACCACGGGTGGCACTAGTATAGATGGTAGTACATGGGGAGCAGGCGGTGCATTTTCGGGTACATTCGACCGTTTATCAATAGGTGCGGCTGACACGATAATTTATGCGGGAACGACGCTTGGATTGGAGGCAAAGAACAACCTCTCTCTAGCAAAAGCGGCGGTAACTTCGACCGGCAATATGATGCTTACCTCTCAAACGGGGGCGATCAGTACCCAAGCTGGCACAAAACAACGCATACAATCCACAGGAGGTGATCTGAGTCTGACTGCAGGCAAGGGATTGACTAACGAAGGAACCATCTCCACCAACGTCGGCAGCGTCAAAGTTCGTGTTGACGGCGAGATTACTAACAGCGGCATACTTCATGCTAATAGCGCCCTGGATTTGGCTGACAAAACCGACGGCAATAAGGCAAATATCACTAACAGCGGCACTATGCTTGCCGAGGGCAACCTGGATGTGGAAGCGGCTAAATTTACCAACCAGTTAAACGGCAAAATTCAGGGGACTACGGGTACAGTATTTAATGCAACCGATCTGAACAACGAGGGTATTTTCATTGCTTCAGATACCGCGGGGCAGACCGGCACTTTCACATTAACTAATCTCACCAATAGTGGGACATTGCAATCTAACCAGAATCTGGCCCTAAATGTCGGCACTACCCTCAACAATAGCGGGAAACTGTTGGCGACGGATAATTTGACCGTCAACTCTGACCTATCTGCGCTGGCTATAACTAATACTAAGACTGGTTGGATACAAGCCGGCGAGTCGCTCACTATGAGGGGCACCAATGCGACATTGGATAACCAAAGGGACTCTTCATTATTAAATCCACCCCAGGGAACCTTGCTGGGTAAAACGGTTGACCTGACTCTATCTAAAGTCAGCAACAGCGGCATCTTGCAATCGGATGCCGATATGAAACTGGTGATCGGCAAAGAACTGACTAACTCAGGCACACTGCTAGCCAAGACCAACCTAAGCAGCAACTCCGCATCGCTGAACAACTCAGGTAACTTGGCAGCAAAAGAAGGCGGCACTATTACTACCATAGGAGCGCTTACCAATACCGGGGTTTTAATTGCCTCTGATTCAACGAGCCACTCGTCCACGCTAAATGTAGGCTCTCTAAGTAACACCGGCTCGGGTGCAATCATTCACTCTCTTAAAGATCTGGCTATTAATGTCAGCGGAGAGACGTTCACTAACGCCCAGACAATCGGTGCGGATAATGACCTGACTATCACCTCTACTGGTAGCAAATTAGCGCTGTCCAACCAGTCTGGTGGCTATTTGCAGGCCGGTAGCTCTGCTAATGACACTTTAACTATAGGTGGCACTGCTGTTACTCTGAATAATGCGGGAGATGCTTTCCTGCTGGGTGACCGTCTAGGCTTTTCTTTGGGCAGCCTCGATAATGCCGGCACCATCCAGGGAGGTAATGCATCCAGCACTATAACCAGTTCTAGTTCATTAGATAACTCGGGTACCCTAACTCTTGCGACTGGTGGTGAATTAAATAGTACAATTACCGCATCGCGTTTTACTAATAGCGGCACCGGCACTTTGCAATCAGCGTCTGGTATGTTATTGGCGACTAAAGACTTGAACAATTCAGGTATCGTGTTTTCTTCTAGACAGGTGACTCTGAATAGTCCCTCAGGTAACCTCTATAATTCAGGCGTATTCCAAGCGACTAGGGGGTTGTATTTAATCGCCCAAAACCTTGAGAACACCGGCCATATTATTTCAACTAATGACAACTTCGGCAGCACCTTGGAAGTGTCCACGCTCAGTAATAAAAAAGTCGTTGGTGGAGGAGTCGGCGTCATTGAATCAGCTGGAGAATTGACGGTGAACCTCTCCGGCCCTACGAAGACCAACCCTAACTCTACGCTTATCAACGATAGTAAAATCCTTGCCGGTAAAAGCCTTACGATCAATTCTAACGGTGAAGCAACTATTAAGAATTTAGCTGGTGGCTATCTTCAGTCAGGCAACTATACTACCGCTGATAAGCTAAGTATTGGAACGATCAATAGTAAGGGTATCGTCCTAAACAACGAGAAAGGGGCATTTATATTAGGCGAACAATTGGATCTTAACTTGTCTAGTTTGACTAACTTTGGAGCCATACAGGACGGTGTGCGTCACAGTACTATTAATGTAACCGGGGATTTACTTAACTACGGAACATTGTCGCTCTCGACCAATGTCGACCCTTATAGTGGGTTGCCAGGCAGCAGTTTGATTACGGCGAACGGTCTCCGCAATACGAGCCTAGCCAGGATCCAGTCCGGGCAAAGCCTAAATCTAACTCTCTCCGGAAATGGTCTCATCAATCAGGGCACTATTATTGCCGGAAATAATTTGACCCTAAACTCAACGGGTAAAAGTTTGTCGATAACCAACGGTGGGGATGATGACACCTCTCCTGTTGCTTTCTTACAGGCGGGCTCCAATCCGGGAGATACCCTGACCATTGAAGGGATAAGTACCTGGAGCGACGAAGGGACCCTCATTGAAGGGAAGGTTCTCAAGCTGAACAATAAACGTACAGGCAACATAATTGGTGACCGACTGAACCTTAACCTGGGGGATCAGCTGAAGCTTGAGCTGAGCGGCCTGGATAATGACGGAACCATTCTGGGTGGTTCAAGCAGCGATATTAACGTCATTGGTTTGATGTACAACAGATCTATTGGCAAGCTTTCGCTTGCCACTAATGATACGGGCACTAGCACTATTAACGCCGATACTATAAACAACCTGGGTCTGCTTCAATCTGGAGGCGCAGTAAGGCTCAACGCAAGGACTAAGCTTCTTAACACCACCAATATGTTCATAAAAGGTGCACTGACTGTGCGAGCTCCCACTATCGAAGTATTCAACCGTATGGAATCAGGCGGCTTAATGGATATAAAAGGCTTTAATGGCGGTAATGATGCTAAGGTGGAGATTCGCTTCAACGGTGTGTTATTTGGTCAGAGCATGAACATAGGGGCCTCTAGCATAGATCTGGATAATGGTGGGATGCTCACTACGTCTGGCGATTTAACCATTGCAGCCGATGGCCTGGAATTATTAGGACCTAACTCAAGCATTGTTGCAGCGACTTCAGGAAGCGGTACGGCCACGATAAACTTAACCGGGGGTTATTGGAATAAAGGAGCAGTACATTCGGGTGGCAGCCTCAACTTTTCCGCCAGTTACTTCAACAACTCACTCACGGGCGGGATCTCTGCACTCAAAGATCTTTCTTTCACGTCTGGAACAGGCTTTATTAATTACGGAAGCTTATACAGCGGTACTGGTATAAGCATAAGTGACCCTACTTCCTTCACCAATAGCGCAACATTGGCTGAGCCTCAGGGGAGGATCGATTCGGGGGGATATATCGTTATCGATAATAAGGATGGTAGCTTCACGAATAACAGCCAAATCGACGCGGCCGGCAATATTACAATTAGCGCTCGAACGATAAAAAATGAAGTCTTCGGTGGGGACCCACCTGTTGAAACGTACTACTTAATCCTGCCTAAAGAAACTAAGTCTACGAAAGTTTGGGGCTGGACGGGTACACTCGGCTTTTCAGACCAGACTTATACAGAAACTTATCAATCAACGTATACCCAGGCGCAGAGATTTACAGGCGATACTCCAAAATTCAAGCGCGCCAATTGTAAATATAACCAGTACCAAGCCTTTCTCAACGTTCACCAACAAGAATATAACTCTGAGTAAATCAACTGTTATAGA
This sequence comes from Solimicrobium sp., assembly GCA_021155915.1. Classification (GTDB taxonomy): domain Bacteria; phylum Pseudomonadota; class Gammaproteobacteria; order Burkholderiales; family Burkholderiaceae_D; genus Solimicrobium. The sequence continues at coordinate 18,404 of JAJNBE010000055.1, forward strand.
AGATTACTCATTTTATACCCAATACGACAGTTTAGGGAGTACTGTGACTGTGCCAAGAAAGCAGGTGTCTAGCTCGAAAAATGTTACGTCAGAAATTATTTTCTCTTTCGATGGAGGAATATACGCACGTGATCTATACGCCGACGGCAGGTTCGCCCTGATAAATGCTGGACAATTTATTGGCTATACTATCGATAAGATAAGTAAGACCGGAACCGACACCAGCTCCTTAAATACAATCGTAACTGGAACGGCAGTAGATAAAACCAAGCTGGGAACCAGTGGTCCCACGAGCGCGGCATCTTTAAAGGACCGTGTGACAGGGGTTGATAAAATTCCTGACGTGACTGGTACAACCACGGCTAGTGGAGAGTCTGCAATCAGTTTTAACGGATTAGAAATCGCCCTCCCCTCTAACCCCAACGGCTATTTTGTTCTCAGCAAAGAGCCCGACGCCCGCTTTTTAATAGAAAAAAATCCGCTGTTCGCGGTGGGATCGGATTACGTTAAACCTGATCTTCTGTTTAGCCAATACAACTACGACCCTGAGGAACAGCAAATGCACTTGGGGGACTATTATTTCGAGGCTGAACTGATTCGACGACAGTTGGTTGATCAGATAAACAAAAATATTATCACGGGTTACGGTAACGAGACTGATCAAATCAGGCGTTTAGTGGAACAAGCGGTTAGCGAAGACAAGCGGCTTGCCTCCCAACGGCTTGGCTTCGTATATGGAACTGCACTGACTGCCAACCAAGTTGCGAGTCTACAAGCAGACATTGTATGGATGGTAGAAGCCACAACAGTATCCGGTAAAAGAGTTCTAGTGCCTGTAGTTTATCTTGCAGCCAGCACTAGAAATAATGTTGAGAGAGGTGCGGTGATTGCTGCCAAGAATGTCAATATAAATGTCGGATCAGTAACCAATGAAGGCGGAACTATCCGAGGTTCTAGTTCACTCGACATCAAGGCTAACGGTTATATTACCAATACGAGCGGCACACTTAGTGGCGGCAATGTATCGCTCCAATCCGTCGCGGGTTCGGTGATCAATCGAACGATTACCACGGATGGATCTTTACTAGCATCTCCTAGAGTAGTTGGCAATGTTGGCTATAATCTGTTGGGTAAGACAGCCACTATTCAGGCTACCAAAAACCTGATTGTCAATGCT
>JAJNBE010000056.1 GCA_021155915.1 Solimicrobium sp.
AAATTTTTACGTTGTCAAGCGGCTAATTTTTGTTTAGTGGACAAGGATAATAGTTTGATAAGACGTGAATAGCGTGGATATTGTTTACAATTTTCGTGTAAATGCTTAAATATTTGATACACTTCTGCGGTTAATGAAACGACTCACTAAGAGAGACGATAATGCAGAGATGGATGCTGAAAATTATTAATGTATCGGCCGTTGTTTTGCTGTTTTTCAGTGCCGCAACCACGCAAGCAAGAAATCATACTTTCACGCACGAGAAAAAGAAAACGGTGTTGGTACACCGACATCTCACCTCAAAAAAAACGATCAATTCGCGCTTAACGGCAAAGACATCCGTCAACAAATCCACAAGATTTACTTCGAAAAAGTTGATGGGGAAGCCACGTAAGGCATTGTTTATTCCTGAGAAATTAAGTTTCGGAGAATTAGGTGGATTGCATAATGCCCGAGACCCGCTAGATCTTAAATCCAGTGCTGCGCTTGTTATTGACCAAGAAAGTTCTCAAATACTGTTTCAAAAAAATGCGGACATATCATTGCCTATTGCTTCCATTACCAAATTAATGACTAGTTTAGTTGTTCTTGAAGCGGGTCAATATATGGATGAGGTTTTAGAAGTGACGATGGACGATGTGGACACAGAAAGAAATAGTGGTTCGCGTCTCAAAGTTGGGTCTAGGTTAACGCGCTCTGATATGCTGCATATTGCCTTAATGAGCTCAGAAAACCGTGCTGCTTCCAGTTTGGGGCGGCACTACCCCGGAGGTCTTTCGGCATTCACCGCCGCAATGAATGCTAAGGCAAGATCTTTGGGTATGTTGAATACGCATTACGTCGATTCCACGGGGTTGTCTAGCGGTAACGTATCCAGTGCACAAGATCTTGCAAAATTAGTGACTGCAGCTTACGCACAACCGTTAATTCGTCAATATTCCACCGATACTAATTATGCCGTAGAGTCAGGAGGGCGCACTTTGCAATACATGAGTTCTAATCGATTAACCTCCAATTCAGATTGGGAAATAGGTTTGCAAAAGACCGGTTATATTTCTGAAGCCGGCCGCTGTTTAGTCATGCAAGCAATGATTAAGGGTCGCGCGGTAGTGATGGTATTTTTGGATTCAAAAGGAAAATATTCCCGCTTCGCAGATGCTGGAAGAATCCGGCATTGGCTTGAAAATACTCGACCACAAGTCGCAAAGACCACTTTCTAACGAATTCAACTGCGAGAAATAGCTTTCTCTACCTAATATTCAAATCATAAGTATGAGACCTCGTATTAGGGTGAGGCAAATTCGTAACCCAACACTGCTGAAATCTGACTGGCTGCTGCCACTAAAGGTTCTAACCAATCGTCCATTAACCGGTCTGCCGGTGCGGAAATAGATAAGCCGGCAATAAGTTTCCCAGTGTCATCCATAATTCCCGCGCCCATACAGCGGACGCCTAGCTCTAATTCTTCATTATCTCGTGCGTAACCTAACTGCCTTACATCCTGTAATTCTTGTTCCAATTTAATTAAATTGGTGATGGAATTTCGGTTATGGCCTGTAAGTCCTGTACGCTCAGCATAGGCGTGGATGGCTTTGGGTCCATCGACAGACAAAAACAATTTACCTGTGGACGTTAAATGTAGAGGAGCACGTCCCCCTATAGCTCGCACTACCTGCATGCCAGAACGTTCCGCAAAAGTATGCTCGATGTATACAATCTCGTCCCCCTGGCGAACCGAGAGATTGACCGCTTGTTGTGTTTCTTGATGCAAGTAACGCATCGCCTCCATAGCCGCTTCACGAACATTGAGGCGGCTTTTAACCATATTCCCCAATTCGAGCAGTCGCATCCCAAGCCGATACGTTCCCGGTTCAATGCGATCGACAAAACGCGTCAGTACTAAGTCATTCAAAATACGATGCGTCGTTGAGGTGTGCAGCCCCGTCACTCTGGATAGCTCTTTCAAATTCACCGGATCTGAATAACCCGCTAAAGCATCTAGCAGTAATGTCATTCTTTCAATAACTTGAATCGACGTTTTGGTTTTATCGACGAGTTTTTTAGCAGGTTTATTTAGGTTCATTTTTCACAATGTGGTTTGTGCAGTGCGTCAAATATTGTAGCGTGTCCTACTAAACATAGGCAAGAAGAACTCGACTGTAGAGATTGAGATGAATTTTTAAATAATAATACGGCTTACTTGAGTTTTAATGTTAAAATTTCTATTCTTTTTTATATTTAATTTGCCGGCATAGAAAAATGATTTGTCAATTAGGCAAGTAACTTCCCTAGTTTTTTTACTGTAAGAAACCTTTGCAACCGTAGAGTAAGTTAGAAATATGGCGCCAGGAGCGCAGCAATTGAAATTTACTTCAGAGTACATAAAGAATTTGCGCGCTTTACAAGGAAAGCAACTCGTGCAAAAGGTTGTGCATGGTTCCCATAAATGGATCTGGAGCTTTGAATGCCTGTATCGCAAAAAGGTTTTACATTGATTGAGTTGATGATTGTTGTGGTCATAATTATTGTCCTCGCGGCCATAGCATTACCGCAGTACCGACAATATATGAATAAGGCAAAATTTACTGAACTAATTGCAGCGGCTGCTCCGCATAAGATTGCGGTAGAGATGTGTAGTATGGAAATGGGAATGGATGGGATGGAGAACTGCAATTCCGGCCAAAATGGGATCGCCAAATCCTACGTCAGAGACGAAAGTGAAGATGGTGGTCACGTGGGGAAAATCGAGGTCGCTGAAGGGATTATTACAATAACAGCCGCTAAAAAACTAGGATATACAGAAAACCCGACATATCAATTGATACCTAAATTTACTGATACCTCTATGAGGTGGGTTGTTGGGGGATCTTGTAGAGAGGCGGAATTGTGCTAATTCCCTAATTAGAGCAAGCACAAAATTTTATACTCGAGACTGCTGGACACCTTCTGCGCGAGCCACATATGGCGTAGTGCGGTGCTCACATTCTTCATGTACTTCTAGTACACGTCGGTTGCTGCGCGACTAAAAATACCAAAAAGTCGTCACAAATTCTGGGTTTTAAAGAATAGCTTCCAGTCCCTTACGGTCTAGCAGGTTCAATAGCTTCAGCGAAGGGCCACTGGGGTGTTTGCCACCTACTTCCCATTTGCGAACAGTTGAGATACTTGTGTTTAATATTGCTGCCAACACGGCCTGACTTAAATGGAGGTGCTCGCGTAAATCACGAATTTTCTTGCTGTGATAATCTGGGATAGGATCGGGACAAAGCACATCAAACTTCCGCATTTTATGTTTGTCAATAAAACCCAGCCGGTGTAAATCCTGCGCTGTAACATGCACGGCATCGAGAATTGGGCTTTTAGTTTTAGTGACCATGGCAAATCTCCAGTAAAGTACCATTTTGCAAAGCCTCATCAAGCTGCTTGCCTGATTTAGCTAATAATTGCTGCGCTAAGTCTTGTAATGCTTCAAGTTCATTGTCATCTATGTTAGCGCGTTCGTTTTTTTCGAATCCAAAGACAAAGAACCATCTAGTTCCCTTATTGGTGGCGATAAGGGTTCTCACGCCACCACATTTACCCCGACCAGGAAGCCCGATCCGCTTTTTTACGACACCACTATATAGGTCAGCGTCGATTAAACCTTGTGCCATTTCATTTATAGCGGTGCATAACATACGCTCAGTCAATTCCGTTTTACGCATCCATCGAGTGAAATGGCGGGTTTCAAATACTCATTTCATTTTATGGTGGTACCACTAGGTGGCACATCTAATCGACAATTAACGTTTTTAAGGTTAAAAGTTGACTTCGAAGATAGGAGATATACTCAGAATTAGTGATTAAAGCTACTAGATGCCTATCTTTTTCAATCAAAAAAACCGGACATTTAAACTTAGCCAGGAAGTGGACATTTGAACTTAGCCTTGCCATTTATCTTGCTGTTGCAGCGTTTTACAGAGGACATAGCAGAAGTGTGCGGGCGGGATTCCTGCTTGGTTTGGAGTTCGTTTTTTGTAGCAGCTCGCTCTCGGCCTTTGCCTGCTATTGTTGATTTAGCCTTATTTTCCGCCCCTGCCGAAGGTTTTGGTTGATGCCTTAGTGGAGAGTTAGTTGTTAACTTAGCGACCGCCTTAGTTCTCATTTTTACTGCAGCTAATTTTACGGCCAAAGGAGAATGCTCTGAGGGCACTAAATGTTTATCTCCGCTACCAATTAAATCGCGGCGGCCCATTCTGACTAAGGCTTCACGAATGATGGGCCAGTTGTCCTGATCATGATAGCGCAGTAGTGCTTTGTGTAGACGGCGTATGCGGCCTGTGCGCACTGTATCAACTATTTCCGAATCTTCCGTCACTTTTTTAAGCGGATTTTTCCTGCTGTGGTACATGGCCGTTGCCAATGCCATGGGGGTTGGCATAAAAGTTTGTACCTGATCGAGCTTGAAATTATTCTTCTTTAGCCAGAGTGCTAAATTTAACATGTCTTGATCGGTGGTTCCGGGATGCGCGGCGATAAAATAAGGGATGAGGTACTGTTGCTTACCTGCTTCTTTCGAATATTTTTCAAACATAGCTTTAAATTCATCATACGCCCCCATGCCCGGTTTCATCATTTTAGATAGGGGTCCTGCCTCGGAATGTTCTGGTGCGATTTTGAGTAAGCCTCCCACATGATGAGTGACAAGTTCTTTCACATACTCCGGTGATTTCACTGCTAAGTCGTAACGTAATCCAGAGCTGATTAGTATTTTTTTTATACCTGGCAAAGCACGCGCTTTACGATACAGTGAAATCAATTTACTGTGGTCGGTTCCTAAGTTGCTGCAAATTCCGGGGTACACACAGGATAAGCGACGGCAGGATTCTTCAATACTTTTTTCTTTACACGCCAGGCGATACATATTGGCCGTTGGTCCTCCTAAATCAGAAATAACACCCGTAAAACCTTTGACTTTGTCACGAATTTCTTCGATTTCTCTCAAAATAGAGGGCTCGGAACGGCTTTGAATAATTCGCCCTTCGTGCTCGGTGATCGAACAAAACGTGCAGCCGCCAAAACACCCGCGCATAATATTGACTGAAAATCGAATCATGTCCCAGGCGGGAATTTTGGCATTTCCATAACTAGGATGCGGTGCGCGGGCGTAAGACATGTCATACACGCCATCCATTTCATCCATGGCTAACGGGAGTGGTGGAGGATTCATCCACACGTCCCGGTTGCCGTGGGCTTGGACCAACGCGCGAGCGTTGCCAGGGTTGGAGTCAAGATGAAATACGCGCGAGGCGTGTGCATACATAACAGGATTCTCTTTTACCTCTTCATAAGAAGGTAAGCGCAATACTGTTTTTTCACGAAGGGCAATACTGTTGGCGAGACGTTCTTCCCGGCTAACTATTTTGATAGGTTTTAGTGCCACCGCGTCTTGTTCGGCCTTGTTTGCAGCGTCTGTCGATTTGGTGGCGCAGGTTGAGTTAGCTTCTACACCGGTCATTAAATACGGATCAACGTGTTCGTCGATTTTACCTGGCGTATCCACTTTCACGGAATGGGTTTCAATCCAATCTGAATGCGGTTTCCAATCACGGGGGACGATAAAAGCACTACCGCGCAGATCGCGAATAGTGTTGATTTTTTCACCGCCTGCCATGCGATGCGTGAGAGCTAACAATGCTCGCTCAGCATTGCCAAATAATAGAATATCTGCTTTACAATCCAATAAAATGGAACGTTTGACAGTGTCTGACCAATAGTCGTAATGAGCAATACGGCGCAAACTAGCTTCAATACTGCCCGCTACCACGGCCACTCCTGGATAAGCTTCCCGCACTTTCTGACCATACACCATGACCGCACGGTCCGGCCGTTTGCCGGCTTCGCCATGTGGAGTGTAAGCATCGTCAGAACGAATTTTTCGATCCGCGGTATAGCGGTTTACCATGGAGTCCATATTGCCCGCGGTAATGCCGAAATATAAATTGGGTTTGCCCAGGGTGCGGAAATCATCTAACTTCCGCCAGTCTGGTTGACTGATAATCCCAACCCGAAAACCATGTGATTCTAATAGTCGGCCGACGAGCGCCATCCCAAAGCTGGGGTGATCAATATAAGCGTCACCCGTGACGAGAATGACATCGCAACTGTCCCAGCCTAATGCCTCCATTTCAGCGCGCGACATCGGTAGAAACGGCGCAGGTTGGTCCGTTTTTTCGCGATAAGCCGGATAGGAGAATAGATTCTGTGGGGCAGTCATGATTGAATGAGAAATAGGAAATATGGCAAAGGAAGGCAGAAGTATACGCTGATTTTAAGGATTACGTTTTTTCAAATAATTCGTTGTAGATGGAACTTCAGCCACTTTTATCCAATGTTTTTGTAATCGTGTGACTTAAAATTTCCTTCAGCCTCAACATATTCATATATTGGGACCTATATGGGCTCGCATGTCTTTGGCTGGAATATTGGTTCATCCACACATTCAATTATTGCCTCAGGATTGATCATCTGAAGCCGATGGGCGAGAGAATGCGTTTTTGAATGCCCAATATCCTGAAAATTAAAAGATTGGCGGTTTAGATTGTGGATATCAACGGTGTCATGATCACCTAAGACTAAGTGATGGCATCCCATTCTAACTAACCCTTCGGCAATAAAACTACCCAAGCCGCAACCTGCTATTAATATTTCAATTTCATATATTTTCTTTTGAGTATCCTCAGCAATATAGCCGGAGTTACCTAGAAAAAGTCTTTGTTAGCCATGAGATACTTCTAGTGATGAAGAGTGATAATTTTATACATTAATTTTTTTTCTCTTAACGCTATACTTTTTAAGTAGGATTGCATGTAATTGGAATAGAGTGTTTTATCAAACTGGAACAATTTCTTTGAAATTGATCTTGATAAAACCAATACACGACAGTCCGTTAGAGCAGTTATTGATACACAGCGGGCGTAGTTGTCATGGTAGCTACCAAACTCACCAATAATATCCCCCGAATGAAGTTTGAGAAGCCCTACTTTCCTCTTTGAAACCTCCAATGTTCCTGACAGCACTATAAATTGTGTTTGATGGTGCTCCTTTTCATCGAATAATAAACTGCCTTTTTTTATACTTAAAAAAAAGCTATTTTTGATTAAAAAATTAGCTGTCTCTTTTCTCAAGTTATAGAAAAATGATTTTTTATGGTTTAGGTATTCGCTTTTATCAAGGTTATCTATCGACACATTATGGGTTAAATAACTATCTAATATTTCAGGCGCGTAATTATAATACTTGTCTAGAGTTGCCTTATCACAGTACTTTGACATCAGATAGTAAAGTGGGGAGCGCATCGCTTTTAGAAACTTTAGATCGGGTAAAACAGCAATCGGAATTTCAATGCGGTCATCAAATTGCAAAATACTTGAGCTATATGGCCTGTATCCCAATTTCATATAGTGCACTAACAGACTAGGAGCACAGGTTGCAAAACAAAAAAAAGTATTTAGATCCCGACATAATTTGCGCGCTCCATGGACAAGGTGGCCAATCAATAAGTATTTTCCTCTGTTATTTTTGCTGACGGTTAACCTTTCCACAAATGCTACTGCTTGGTCATTTGATAAAGCTATATCAGCGATAAAATATTTTTCTTTTAGTGCGGGATTAAGGGTCTCTAACTTAGAGTAATGAATTCTGCAGGCACTCGAAATCTCTTCTTTTGACCGGCTATATGCATGAATTGTTTGTAAGTGGTGATCAATATCCTCTTCTAATATTTGTTTCTCATGCTCATAGCAATTTTCAACCATTTTGTATTCTTGATGATATATCTGATACCTAAACTTGAAAATATTACATTTCTCCGCAACAGAGTGAGCTTCTAAAATCGGTAGATGGCGAAAAATATGATATTTAAGATATGAACTCAACATAGGTCACCTGAAGTTGAAAGTAGTAGGTTATTTATTAGTTATAGTTCTCCTTAATATTTATGCAAGTAATTCCTGCAATACCTAGTGGTCTATTTGGCATGGTAATCCTCCCGGAAATCAACCTAGTTTAAAAGTAGAATTTTCTTACATTAAAAGGGAAGTTTTACATGAAGACATCACGATTCAGCGATAGCCAGATAATCGGGAATTTGAAAGAAGCAGAAACCGGTATGCCGGTTCCGGAATCGTCTCGACCCACGCCATAAGCTCGGCGAAATTCTTTAAATGGCGTGCCAAGTTTGGTGTAATAGACACCTCACTGATGGCCAGGCTCAAAGAACGGGAAGATGAGAACCGACGTTTAAAGAAGATGTACGCAGAAGAACATTTCAAGGCTGAATTGGTTAAAGAGACCTTAACAAAAAATGGTAAAGCCATCTCAACGCCGCGGGATGGCCACCTGGGTAGCGTAGAATAAGATGGCTAGTATGCGTGTAGCCTATGATGATTTTAGTGTTAGTCAAACGTGTTATCGATACAAAGTCGGCCCGGCAAAAATCATTAGCACCATAAGATTTCGCTACGCAATAAAAACTTTGCTATTTCAGGATTTTTTAAACAGGCTGGAATTTGATCATTCATGAATTTTTTAGTCAGGTGTGGACATAATTACAAAAAAAGATATGGGCAAAAAAATAGGCGTGCAGCCTAACCGTACGATAGCGCGTAGCAACCAGCGTATATTAGACTTCTTGCATGCCCCGAATTAATTGTTAAATCCACTAGAATTTAAAAGGAATTTTAGGGATGAACTACAAGGGATTAGAAAGTATAAGAGAAGAGGATTTTCGTCGATTAACGGGGATTAAGAGGTCGATCTGCATTAAGATGATAGCAATTTTAAAAGAGGCGGAAGCAAAGAAGAAAGCATCAGACGGTAAGCCGAATAGTGAACTAGCCCCCTTAGCTTTGGACGAAGTGTTCCCAATCTATCAGCGCACCTACCTTCACCAGCATACTGTCTTTCGTAACCCGTTGCGCCATTTCCATCGGCCCAAAACTCATTTGCATTTTGTCCTCCTCTTTTTTAGTAAATCGTATTATCTAAGAATTTGTGGGGGTTATGCAGAGGTCTTTAAAAGTGGATACAGGTATGTCTATCATACTTAAGTATGGCGGTTCTCCTCGACTTAATACTGAAAGCTCTTGTACCCTATTTTTAGCAGTAATTTCTATAAACAGCGGTGATATAGTTCCCATTATGTCTGCGAACTTCATGGTAGAGACCTCTGCATAACCTACTGCGCGAGCCAAATTCGGCGTTCGGGGTTACTCACTGGTGCTCGCAATCCTCATGTACTTAAGTACATTCCGGTTGCTGCGCTCCGTGCGCCTTGACTTTGACTCGCTCGCTACGGTTATGCAGAGGTCTCTGGTATCAAGACTCTAATTTTCAACGTTTGTTGAAATGTTGATAAAGGCTATTCGGAATTAGGAATAAGGCAAGCGCTGGCCTACCGGGGCAGTTGGGGATTTAAGAGTGCTCAATAAACTCCAAAGATAGCGCTGATTGTATCGAGTTAAGTGCGCATTACTGCAATTTTGGTCCAGAGTTCCTGTTGAAACAATATATTGTCTCAAGATGAACTGAAATCCATCATCCGTGCCACATAACGGGCGATCAAATCGACTTCTAAATTTACTCTTTCGCCAACGTGTAAGTATCTTAAGGTAGTGACTTGTAGGGTATGCGGAATCAGATTGATGGAAAACTCACAGCTATCTGCAAAATCAGTGACGCGATTCACGGTTAGCGAAACACCATTGACGACGATGGAGCCCTTATAAGCTAAGTATTTTGCTAAATTCTTTGGCGCAGTAATAACCAATTCAGTAGATTCGTTTACTGGGCTAAATGCGGTTACGGTACCTAACCCGTCAATGTGTCCAGAGACCAAGTGCCCGCCAATAGGATTGGCGAGTGTTAATGCTTTTTCTAAATTAACTGGTCCTAATTTATCCAGACCGGATGTCAAATTTAAACTTTCCCGTGAGATATCGACGCAAAATTGTTGATCAGTTTTGCTCACCACCGTCATGCAAGCGCCATTTATGGCGATGGAGTCTCCTAAAGTAACGTCGCTTAAATTTAATATGCCGGCATCAATGGTCAAGCGCAGACCGCTGTTGACCTGCGTTGAAAGCGGAGTGACAGTTTTAATGGTGCCGATGGCGGAGACGATTCCAGTGAACATGGTGAGTAACCTTTTATATATGAAAGCGTGCCAATATGCGTAAATCTCCACCGATTTGTTGAACCTGATGAAAATACAGACGGGTTTGTTGCGTCAGCTCATTTAGCACAGGTAAGTCAGCTAAACCGCGTCCGTTACCTAATAGGCAGGGTGCTAAATATAGCAGTAATTCATCGACACACCCTTGACTAATTAGCGAGCCATTAAGTTTAGACCCCGCCTCAATATGTAATTCATTGATTTCTCGACGCCCAAGCTCGGACATGAGTGCGGGTAAATCGACTCTGCCGTTGGGGTCCGGTAGAAATAATAAGCTGGCCCCCGCCGCAACTAAGCGTGCTTCGTGTTCAGGGTTTTTGATGGCATGCACAATCAGCACGTCACCCTTTTTTGAATTGTTAAGGACTCTGGCTCTAGTCGGGGTTTGCAGCTTACTGTCGACGATGATGCGTAAGGGTTGGCGGGAGGCAGGTATTGTACGTACCGTTAGCTGCGGATCATCTTTCAATAAAGTACCGATACCGGTCAATATCGCGCAGCACCGGGCCCGCCAATGATGCCCATCTGCACGTGCAGTTTCTCCAGTAATCCATTGGCTTTGATTATTGTTCAGGGCTGTTCTCCCATCTAGACTCGCGGCGATTTTCATGCGAACCCAAGGTTTGCCCGTTTGCATGCGCTTGAAAAAGCCAATATTCATTTCGCGTGCGGCGTCCTCTAGTACGGAATCAATGACCTCGATGCCGGCGTCATGCAGTCGTTGTAAGCCACGTCCGGAAACTTGTGGATTGGGATCAAGAATAGCGGCAACGACCCGTTTGATTCCCGCACTAATTAATGCATCTGCGCAAGGCGGTGTCCGGCCAACATGGCTGCATGGCTCTAAAGTGACGTAGGCGGTGGCTCCACGCACGTCGTGGCCATGCGAAGTTGCATCATTTAACGCTTGAATCTCGGCATGGGCTTTTCCAACCGGTTGAGTGAAACCTGCACCAATAATTTGCTGATGTCGCACAAGAATGCAACCTACCCGCGGGTTAGGCATGGTCGAGGTTAAGCCTTTTGCTGCCCATTCGAGCGCTATTTGCATGGCTTGCTGATCCGATAGGGTGTTCACACTTGTTTTTAAAGAGAGTTTGATGAAGCTGAATTTTATCGCAATTGAGATGAAGGCTAATTAATGATCGTTTGATAGTTGGTTTAGCCCCTAAAGATACAAGTACCCGCCGGTGCTGTTTTCGGATTACATATCCTGACGCGTCCTAAAAAGTTCACCACGATTAAACGTGCATGTTCTCCGATTGACATACGAATGGTACCAATTTGCGGCCTGTTGCTGTTGTCGTCAGTGCGCGTTCGCCCGGTTCCATTATAGGCAATATAAGGTTTTACTTTAGAAGTGAATGTACTATCGATAAGAATGTCTTTGTGCAATGCTTCATGACTGAAAATGAGTTGGTCATTAGCCGTGATAATCCAACCATGTTTCCAGCTTCCTTCACGCGCACTCAAATCAATTCTTCCATTACGTTTAATTGCTTCCATACGCGCCAAATTCATCGCACTGTGCAGTGCATTGATTGCATTCGTCAAGGTGATTTGCTGGATAAAATTATTAAAGGCGGAAGCGGCAAAAGTGATGAGAGTTGTGGCAATAGACAGCGTGACGAGTAATTCAATCAGCGTGAAGCCGGATCGACATTGGTGCTTTTTATACTGGTTAGGTTTCATATAAGTGATCGCTAATTTAACTCGGCTAAATATCACGCCGTATTTGGTTTGCGCAGCAGGTAGTGTGCAGAGATCTCTTTAATTGCTCACCAGCACAACGAATTAGGTTCGCTCCCATTTGAATAAGTCTTATTGTTGGCACTATCTAGCATTAGATTTCCACAGATTGCGTCATCTACGTGCTTTACATTTGACGTGCCAGATTCAGCGGTGAGCAAAACGCATTGATTAATTGGTCTCCCTGGGCAGGGCTCTCCGTTGATTTCATAATAGCTATTTTCAACAGAGCTTCCGGACCACCATTTAAATGGTGAAGTTGTTTTTGATGTAAAAGCGCTATAAGTATTATGTTGGGTGTAGAAACGCTCTTGTTGTAGCATGACGAGATGTAATGCCGACCTGGCCTCTGCGCGTCGTGATTTAAGTAGGGTGTCTTGGTAGGTGGGTAAAGCTAGGAGAATGAGTATGGCAATAATAGTAAGCGACACAACTACTTCAACCAGCGTAAAGCCAGATCGATTCTTATAAAAAGGTTTAAGCATAATTAAATTGGGTTAATGATTTATTGAGACCTCTGCATCAACCTATTGCCCGAGCAAATACGGGGTTGCGCAGTGCTTGCCATCCTCATGTACTGAAATACCTGCTGGTTACGGTGTTCCGTGCGTCTTGTCTTCGTCTCGCTCGCTCCGGTTGTGTGCAGAGGACTCCTATTTTAGGTCTTGCCAATTGGAAATTTCCCGCCAGCTCAATCGCCCTGCCTTTAAAGGAGCGGTACTCGCATTGCTTACTTCAAACGAACCGTTCGCTCCTCCTGTACCAAAATTAAGGACCAAATAATGTTGGGTGTTGAATTGTCGTCCAATAAAGTCAGGATTCGATTTCTTTAATTGTTTGGCAATGATTATGGGAACTCCCAGCGTTCCTACTTTTGATTCAAATCCGGTGAGATTATTCGGGGTGTCAGCTTTTCCCGTCAAAGCATTCAAGCTATAAGATCTAGCTGTGCTACTTTCGTTACACATCGTAGAAGCAGGGATAACAGTATTGAAAAAAATAGTTTCGTAGGCAAAGAACCCTTCTGTAACACTACGTTCGTTGCAACGGGTTTCCGTTCGGCTGCCGTTTTGATAACCGCTTGGGTAGTCGAAATACCAGCCTTTTTTATCTGATTGAGATTGCCCAAAGGTAAACTCTTTTCCTATTACTCGATAGCCTAATTTCTCATTGCTATTTGTTTTCACTAATTCACGAATAGCTAACTGTGACCGACCTGTGACGAAGTAATCCTCTTTGCTACTTTTGGTGGTATCGCGTATTGCGTAAAAACTATTATGGAAGTGATTGCTTTTCTTTTGACGAGCATTCTCTTCCTGGTTTCCTGTGCCAAATAAAATTAGGTAGCCACCCTTGGGCGCAAAAGAGACTATCGGTTGAGTTGTAATTGGTTGCGGATTGTTATGAGTGTCCTTAGCCGTGAAGATTAACTTGGGTGAAGTGGCGTTTGGATTATCTTTTCTAAAATCTAACCGCCACAAGTTTCCTTGTAAGTCTCCTAGGTAAGCATAAGTGACGGCCCTTTGTGTGTTTAATACTAGCCCAGGTGCGGATAGGGCGTTACCTGTTGTGGTGTCGTTGCTGTCAATGCTAATTTTGTAATAATTATCGTTTTTAGACCAAGGCACCATGGGGTTTTTATCCAATGAGAGCAAAAATAAAAAATGTTCTCTGGTGGTATCTTCCCCGCTATTACTGTGGACACCAGCAGAGTGATAACCGCTGGTCACCATGACGAAGTAGGTGTAAATAATGTTTCCATTTTTGTCTTTTCCCGTGTTCATCTTAGCAATAGCCGGTGCGGAGGTAACATAGCCAATATCAGGGTCATCTTTTTCGGTAAATTCAAACAGCACTCCATTTCCTGCCATGAAATGATCAGGTTGGGTGACATCTAAAGCAAACAGACCTTTTGCGCCTTTACCCATGCCTGCTGCCAACACTGTTTTCCACCCTCCAGACACTTTTACTTCTGCCACATGAATATTGCCATCCATGGTTAAGTTATGGGAGTACGACGAATTTGTTTCGGTTAACTGGGGTAATCTTTTGAGTAGAGGACTGGGAATATAGGCAAACAATTCAGCTCCAGAATCTGCGGAAAAAGCGTGCAACATGCCGTCATTGGCGCCAACAAATACTGTGCCAGGACGTGTTTTATATCGATCATAAAAATATCGAAAATCTGCACCGATAGAATTCTTTACTGGTGTGCCCATATAAATGGGAGCGCTACGAGTGCTATTACCTAATAGGCTGTGGCGGACTCCAAAATGAGGCCCAGCAGAGTGGCGATTGATTTTTTCCATTGTTCGGTCGCCGGTTAGGTAACTCACCCGTTGGGCGCCTAGCTTGTCTTCTTTTTTTGTAATGGGCGATTGATTAAACAGTCTTTGAATGTCTAATGGTAGATGCTCTAGTTCAAAAGTAACGGTCTGCTTGTTTTCTGGGCTATAAGTAATTATTGTGCGCGTGCTGGGTGCTCGGATCGTGAGTAGTGCGCCAGCATCCCACTGGGATAATTTTGAAACAGCAACACTACTATCAATAGATGGCATTATGCTGTTTTTTTTAAGGCTGCCCGACCATGCGGTACTCGTCGATGCCATCTGAAAGACAGCTGGTTCTTCAGCCATTTTCAGCGAGCTAATTGCAACCTGCGGATTTATCCCAGGACGATTGCTTGAAGTATCAATTACGAGGAGGCTTTTTAGGTCGATTTCATCTCCTTCCGCTGCCCAGCTACAGGCTGAAGATAACGTGAGTGTTAATGCTGAGAGGGCTAGGGCGTAAGTTAACTTTGAAAATGTCATAGGAAACTTCAACTTTCTGTTTTACGATAAAAAGATTGCAGCACAATTTGTGTCGCGCTTTCAGCGCCAAATCCGATGGCAGTTATTCGGTACATATAACTAGCTTTTGCTGATTGTCCTGCTGCGTTGTCGATCATTAATTCAATGATGTAACGCGGTAGCTGGGCTGGGAAAGGTCCCTGGCTTGTCCCTGCACTAATGGTCGGCATAGTTTGCCCGGTAAAATGCCCAAATTGAACCGATGAAGAGCTAGCGCTGGTGTTTGTCAAAGCGTTGGCAATATCCACCGTTAACCACGTTAATTTTTTGCTGTCCTCATGATTAATGCATAAACCTTGATAACTATTTTTGTCACCGCGGCCACAGCTCTCGCTAAAGCCCTCGGCGGAATCTGACGAGAAAATAGCACTGCGTGATTCGGCTGCGGTAGAGTGCTCAATATCCTTTTCTGCATCATTAAGTGCAGATTCAGCGGCATTCATGGCAATCTGTTTGTCACGTTCATTGCGCATGGCTTTTTCACCCATAAATGCTATCTCGGCCAAAGATGTGCTGAGCATTAGCACAATTAATAACATTACTAAAGACACTATTAATGTGACGCCCTCTTGATAATAGTTGGGTGTTATCTGTGTAAAAGCTGATTGGGATTTTTTTCGGGCGCTGCCTGGCTGCACGTTACCTGAGTAGGCTTGGTTATTATATCGATTCAACTTTGATTTCTCAGTTGAAACGTTCTGCTAACCATTTTTCGAAGCCGCTTCTGATTTGTCAAAGTAACTTCGGGCTGGCGCGGCGTACTCATGGCGTTGCTATAACTTTTACCCGGTACGTTATAGGTTCCTGTCGGTGGATCAAGATGCGAGTTTTCGGCACCGCGGATGAGCATGACAATCTTAACGGCGGTTATTCTTTTCCAGTATGTCTTTCTGTTTATTTCAGCTTCCACAATACCGGAGTCTTGCGCATTAATTGCCTGGGCGGTAAGGAATTGGGGGGAATCCGCGGCAGAGCTCGTGTCTATGCCGTAGAGGACCTGAAATGATTCGACACCTCTGGCAATGGCGGCAGTTCCGAAGGTCGAATTGGGCTCGCCACTACTATATGTGCAGAATAATGCTGGTTCGTTATCGGCTTCGTTGGCAACGTAATAAATGCTCGAACCTCGCTGGTCTCCTGCGCTGTCATCGGATGTGGGTTCCGGAACCCCAAAACCTGCGCAATTAAGTACCGTGTTATCTGAGGTAGGTTTGCCAGATCCAAAAAAGCGCAGTACCAAAACATCCCCTGAACTCTTCGAGACATCAGGAAAGTTAAGATCATGTTTATTGATTCGCGAATGAGAGGCGTCTAATCCTATTATGGCAGGACTTATATTTTCCGTAGAGATAAATGCTGCATCCTCTCTATCAAGATTAATATAGCCTGCCTGTCGGATTGATCGACTAATATTATCAAGTGCAAATCTTGCGGTATCTTGAATGAGGGCTGCGTCATTTTGAATCGAGTGAGTTGCTTTGCTGGCAACGACTAGCGCTGTGATTGCTAAAATGACAAACATTCCGAGGGTCGTGGCGATCAATAACTCTACTAAGGTGAGCCCTTGTTGAAAACAATGCGAGTGCGTTGGCCGGTGTTTTATACTCAGTTTAATGCTAACTAATTTTTTCATGCTCAATTAACAGCCACTGCCAGTCGTGGAGGAGGAAAGGCATCTTTGTCATGGTCCTCTGACCAGCCTAGCTTGATCATAATGCTAGCATTGTCGTCGGAAGAAGCGCAGTCCCACGTCAGGCTATTCATATTGCTATTCCAAGGTGCATTATCACGACAGATAACAGCACGCCCATTGGGAAGCGCAGTATGAATGTATTGCATCCACTCGGCAATATCGGTGCTGGCTAAATGATCTGAAGAGCAACTGGTGGTATGACACGAGCTGGGTGATGTCAAGTTATCAGAATTTTCAAGAGTATAAGAAAAGGAGGAGCCAGTGGTTACCCTTCGGGAATCAGCTGTCAGAAATGGGCTGGAGCTGGCGAGAGGTACTTGGTGTTGGTTGCTGCGGATTCTGTCGGCCATTTCCCACGCCGATTCCAAGGCAATGCTGTAAAAATTTGAGTGTAGAGTTGCCTGGATTGAACTCAGTTGCATTCTCAGGGCACCCATAATTCCAAAAGATAAAATTAATAGTGAAACGAGAATTTCAATTAATGAAATGCCTGCACAGCGGACGGTATAGGAAGCGTTTAATCTTTGACGCGGGATTGACGCCGAAAGGTCAGCAAAATTGTTCATTTTAAAAAATATCATTTTTACATGTATAAATGTAAATTATTGCATTTAATTTTTTAAATTGTCTATTTATTTGCTAACTAATTCTACGATCCACGGAAAATGTTGTTAATTGGTCAATTTAATCAAAATTGTCTTATCGTTAAGCAATTAGTATTACTCTGAAACCCTCTGTTGTCCGTAAACCGGGGGTCCTTGGTTGCTGCTAATCGGCACAGCAGACCTTGGTTTTTGAAAACAGTATACGAGAGGGCGACTTACAGAGCTATGGAACAACGAATGATGCAGCGGCTACTAAGGGTAACCACCGGGATTGCAATTAATTTTGTTAAGTTGCGCGCAGCTCGCAATCTCATTTTTAGCGCCGTCGTCATGCTTGCGAGGAAGTTGTAGTGGTCTAATGGAAATCGGGCTTCATGCCAAGATGCTATCTTTCAGGGCGCTTCCCATTTTTTCATCCGGAAATAGGGATTGCAAAAGTTTCACACATATTTGAAAAACGCCGCAATGCCATAGATTTCGCGAATTCAGTGCTGCCGAGACTCATGTCGAATTTCGGCTGAGCCAATGTTGCGTCGATTCGTAAGCCCGTAATCTTTTCGACCAATTCCTTGGGAAAATGGGAAAAAACCGAATCATTGCTTTGTCGTGCTTCTAACATTAATTGATATTCTTTACGTTGCTTTCTCTGTGCCACTGCTTCGTACCCTCGTTCAACGGCGATCTCCAGATATTTTTTGGCATTTACATCATTTCTTTCTATTATGGAAGTTTCGTATATTCTACTGAGAAAATAGGGAGCGCACTTTAAATTCCTTTTTTTGAGGATGCCCTCTTTCAACGAATC
>JAJNBE010000057.1 GCA_021155915.1 Solimicrobium sp.
ACTGGAAAGCCGCATTAAATCGATTTACAATCCAGTTCGGTGACCGTATGCCTCACCGTTAACTCAAACACCGTTTACACAAAATTCAGGACACCCCCGAAATACCAGGTAGGGAAAAGAAAAATGAATCTTTAATAGCTCTCCTATATACGACATTTTTCATGCCGTCTCGCTTCCCAAAACCGAAAATTTCTTTGCGGGTCTCACCAAAACCTCTGTTGACATCTTGGCGAAGACCTCTAAATCACGAATGTTCTACATTATCGTTGGCTATTATAGGCTTAAGGTAATGCCTGGTAACAAGAATAAACAACACACATAATATATTTCCTCTGTTCAGTTTGATCATCAAAAACAGTAGCGCCGGGGGCTAGAGTGGGATTGCGAAGCATTTCCATATAGTGGTTATATTTCCCAAAGTTCCGCCTTCCAAAACCGAAAATGTTTCTTAAGGCGTGTAATGCATCACTATTTTCCCGTATGCATTCTGTAGTATATATAGGACGGTTTAGGCCAGCTAGCTCGTAAGGAGTTAATGCAGCCTCCGCCACTGCACATATACCTGCCATTTGAATCAAATCACGTTCCATCGTCAATGAAGCCCTCATGTCGGCGGGTATATAACAACGTGCTTCTTCTTCCGCTTTTGTCTTTATCGGATTAGTGAGGTGCCGTTGAATGTCCTGCAATGTCGGTTTGTCATCGAATAGAAGAAGTTCTTGTCCCAATGAAGTCAAATCTAAGTCATCAAAACTCTTGAACTGATTCTTTATGACCTTAAGCAATAACTCCACTTCATTTTCTGAAAAATTCCCACTTGCAGTATGTTGCAATGCGGGATTTTGCAATTCTGCTATATCAATCAGAGAGTCCGGCTGCAAGCCAAACCATTTCTTAACATTAGCTAAATCATGCTCATCAAAATTATCAGAACCATAGCGATTTAACGCGACGCCGAGCGTACTGGCTATAAACAGATCTTTCGAAACATGCTGACTGTAAATTCCGTTGGCATTTTCAGCGAGATCTTCTTTATAAAACGCTATCACCTTTTCCAAAGTAGAAAATCGTTCAGGACAAGCCTTTTCTACGCCCGTGTAATCTTTGACAAAAACTTGCGACTTTCCTGAACCATCCGTTCTCTCTATAAAAACTACAATAGAACTAAGATAATATCTTTCACCCAATTCAATATTGATACGGCGTTCATTGAGAGTAGGGTCATCATAAATCGTTGCCATGGCCGTTTTACATCCCAGGGTAGCCAGTAACTTGGCATCGCTGGAATCGTACGAAGATAAATAATCATATAACTTATCAAACAAGGGCAATCTGTTCAGATGTAACGCGCTCATTATGTCGATGACGACTTTGGTGGAACAAGACATCTCAGGTGAATTTGCAAGACCATGAGCGACGTGCCAAATAGCTTTATCGGCTTTTAGTTTTGGCACAAAGCTATTTCTAACTGCTGAAACTATTCCATCCATAAAAAACTCCTTATCGGGGAAATCAAAACGGTCACTCTTATCAAGGTGATAATATGCCGTAATTGATCGAATAAATCAGATTAAACTATTATAGCTATGTAAAATGTTCTTACACTAAAAATGCGTTTACAAAAGCCCCCGCTTTAGGTTCGGGTGATGTAATAATTGTAAAAAAACGAGAACGCCGTCAATTAGTTTACCGCCGCTCTAAATCCTGCTCAAATGTTTATCGTAACCCAATCGTGCTTGTTCTCCGAACGAGAATATGCATCTAACCCATTAAAACAACAAGTAACAGCACGCTTAAGGGCCCCCCTCACTTGCTCGTTTTCCGCCTGATCTTCTGGAAAACAAGATTGGGTAAAATGAAATGCATTATTAAGCATTCTTATATATGTGTAACGCAAATTATCGTTCGGCTTCTCATAACCAAAAATGTCTCTTAAGGTATTTAATGCGTCGCGATTTTCCTTTATATTATCTGCAACAACCATGCAATTGTCTGGACCAGTCTGCTGTTCGGGGGACAATGATGCGTTAGTCAAGGCATAGATAACCGCCATTTGAATAAGATCACTTTCTACTGGTGCACCAACGTCCATGTTGTTGCGTATATAACAACGTGCTTCCTCTTCGGCCTTGGTCTTTATATGGTTTAACGCACGAGATTGAATATCCTGAACGGTCAAACTACCAGGAATAAGAATTGCCGGATCATCTCCTCCTGAAGCCCATCGAGAAAACGCCCGTTCCCAACGTTGATTCAAAACTAGCTCAGATTCCTTTTCCTGCTCCTGCTCCTCTAACTTTTCAGGGTGTTCAAGCCGGTCAATTGCTGATGAGAAATGAGGGGTATCCCTTCTTACCAAAACTTTTTTAACATCCTGAAGCACTACATCGGTGAAGAGAAATCCTTCCGCTTTAAGTTGCTGTCTGTCCCCAGACAGTGGGATAGGGGTGGCGTTCATTATTTCTTTTGCAAGAGCAAGGTTTCCCTCAATTTTATCTTGAGTGCGAATGTAGTGATGCGCCAGGTAGGCCGGTATGGATAAACCGGCGCTGGGGATCACACAACAAGCGGCAGTTACATAGGAAGGGGTTTTATCGTATCTTGCCACCGCATCATCGACTGCTTGAGATTTTTCGCTGCATTCTACGGCATATGCTCTGGATAATGTGCGTGTGCTTATGTTTGGTGAGGAGAAAGGTCTGATAGGGGTCATTTTTAGTCAATAGTTAGTTAAAGGAATAGTTAATTCACAGTGATTCAAAATGCAATAGCTTTTTATTTTTAAAGGTTTTTTTTACCCCGGCTATTAAATTGCTGGTAAAAAAGATATCAAATATAAAGTTTTATGAGTAAAGCGCGCCCTTGAATATGGTTCTATGCGAAATAAAATTTATTAATAAACACCATGAGATTAGCCCCGCCAAATTGTCTGTATTGTCCGGAACTCAAATTGACGAGTTTGGCCTCATTGCCAAATACTGACTTCCATTATTAACAGCCTTTGAATAACTTATAGTCTGGCCAGAAAGCTCCCTATTCGCACCCTCCAACAGTAATAATTTCTCGAAGATCAGAGGAAATATTAGGATGCAAAACCCTTTCACGCCTTCAAATTCCTACAAATTGTAAGTCAATTTGAAAAATTTGCTGAGTTGCCAATCCAAAAAGATAAAAACTGCGAACAAAATCACACGCTTTCTTTAGTGAACTACCTTTTAAAATCTTCTAAAAGTCAAAATTTACTGCAGAAAAATATTAATCCAATTTCTCCTCTTTTTTACCATACATTAGTATGTATTGTCCGATACGGCCTCATTTACAACAGTTGTTTCCCTATGGAAACAGAAAGCCCCCCTATGTCACTAGGGTAATCTAAGGGTTTCAATTAACTGCATGATAGAAATAGATGAATTGCAACGGAGAGCCCCAAGAACGGTGCAAAGACAGCCGCTACGCTGGTCGAAGAAGGCTGTCGTAATCAGCCAAGGCACTAAAAGCATTAGTAGGTGGCTGAACCTGATAGCCTCTCCTCGTTAGGCCACGCTCCAAGGTTGCCAGGCTGGTGTGAGGATAGGAAGGTGATGCAACAGTCTGCGATAAAGGTGTGCCATTCATTGCAGCTTTTTCTTTGTTGAAAGAGGGATAATGCAGAACTGCGTTATTTGATACGCGAAGAAAAACTAACGTTTCTGATTGGAGTTCTATTTTTGATTATTGTCTTTCGTCATCTCCACTGTTTCGACCAGCGAGTAGTTCTCTCGCGTTGAACATCATACTGCCGTTGACGAAAAAATGGCTTCCTTATCTCCATCTTTCCCCAAAAAATAACCGGCTAATCATTGCATCGAATAAGATGTGGCAATGTCATCTCCTCGTCAAAACCGCATACGGGCTTTTCCACTTAAATTGTCTCCCTTATGCTTTTCTTGAGCCAACCATACTCATAGCTAAATGTATTAAACCGCATATCCAGATTCTTGATATTCTTCAACTTGGTGATCCGCTCTGCAGATGCATCCGTTAAACTATTTCCACTAATATTCAAGCTCGTGAGATTTGTCAGCAATATACAGACTCATGAGGTTCGGCAGGATAGCAATAAACTGCGCACCCTTACGTGTCTTGTTCCAACTAATGTCCAGACTCGTGAGAGTCTGCAGGGTGGAAAGAGACTCCGCGTCCGCACCCTCCAGTCCATTGCTAGAAACATCCAGACTCCTGAGATTCGACAGCCTAGAAATATGCTCCGCACCTCGCTTACCCAGTTTGTTCCATCCGGTCGACAGATCCGTGAGATTTGACAAGCTGGAAAGAGTCTCCGCACCATTTTCTCCCAAGTCGTTCGAACCGATATCGAGACTAGTAAGATTCGGAAGCTTAGAGATCATCTCCGCGCCCCTGTCACCCAGGGAATCACCATCAATCTCTAAATTGGTGATATTGGGCAACAGGTACAGCATCTGCACAATCCTCGTCAGCACCTGAACATTTTTACCAAAATGATTAGAACGAAGATTTAAGTGAAGGGCTTTTACCTGGTTATTCTTTGCCAGACTTCTGATGAATCGGGTAAAAGGGCCTCATTGTCGGTGATCACGAACTGAGCAATGGCGGCTAGCTCTTTTCGTACGATGTTTTCCAATTTGATACATACAGCAGGGATATTGACGTGTTCTAAATACGAACATCCTTAGGTGTTGCTAACCAATAATAAGAAGAAAACGGAAATCAATAATCAATATATTGGTGCTCGCGTGTCGCCGTCTCGCTACACGATTACTAGTCCTAATCTTATTTAATGATTTCCATATTTGTGTAAAAACAGCTCTCGTACATCATCAGCTATTTTCTTCTTCACTTAGTTGGATTGGGGGTTTTTTTTCATATTACATCGTTTCCAACTCGAAGCGTGCCGATCGGGCAGCTTAATAGGCTATGGATATTTCAATGATACCAATGTCAAGTTCAATTTCGAATTAGTAGTAATAGGTCTGTATTGCCTTCATTGATTGCCTTCATTGATTGCCCTCTTCTAATCCTATAGTTATCTAAAGTATCCTCAATTCGTACGCCCCCAGTTTGCCAAGCGTTTTAATGGGAAAATGTAGGATTATTGTTCCTTCAATGCTCGCCGATAACTGATCGCCTCCGCAATATGTTCATGATGTATTCGACTGACCTGCTCTAAATCCGCAATGCTACGTGCCACCTTCAACACGCGATGATACGAACGTGCAGACCAGTTTAACTTATTCATTGCGCTATGCAAAAGTTGTTTTCCTGCTTCATCGGGTTCACAAAATTGGTCTACTTCGCCGGTATTAAGCACATTATTTGCTTTACCTTGCCTGGCCAATTGTGTCGTAAATGCACGTTCGACGCGAGCTTGAATTTGCGCAGTCGGCTCACCTTCAGATTGCTTGACCAAATCAGCATGTGGCAAGGCGCCCACTTGGATTTGCATATCAATACGATCCAGCAGTGGACCAGAAATTTTTCCTTGGTACCGCCCCACTACGTCAGGGCTACAATGACATTTACCGTTAGCATGGCCTAAATATCCGCAAGGACAGGGATTCATTGCGGCGATCAATTGGAACCGTGCGGGAAAGTCGGCCTGTCGGGCGGCACGTGAAATACTAATACGACCGGACTCCAACGGTTCACGTAGTACTTCCAGCACGCGTCGGTCAAATTCAGGCAACTCATCCAAGAATAAAACGCCACGATGTGCTAATGAAATTTCACCGGGACGCGGTGTTCCTCCCCCGCCCACAAGTGCGACCGCCGATGCAGTGTGATGAGGGCTGCGAAAAGGCCGCACTTTCCATTGGGCCAGCGAGAAACCCCGAGTTAACGATTGTACCGCTGCTGCCTCCAATGCTTCATTATCATCCATTCTGGGCAAAATTCCTGAAAAACGACTAGCTAACATCGACTTTCCGGTCCCAGGTGGGCCGATTAATAAAACACTATGTAGTCCACAAGCGGCAACTTCTAAAGCGCGTTTAGCCTGTAGCTGGCCTTTAACGTCAGAAAAATCGGCATATTGTGGTGGGCATAGTTGATTACCTGGGATATGACGCGCTAATTTTGCTTCTGAACTTTGTGCCGAAAAATGTGCCGCAACCTGGAGCAATGAGTCTGCTGGATAAATATAAGCCTCTTTGACTAAGGCGGCTTCATCCGCATTTGCACGTGGCAGAATAAATGCAATTTGCCCAGATTGTGTACTCTCGCTTCTCTTAACCAACTGATCTTTACACATCGCGAACGTCATTGCCAACGCACCCCGGATGGGACGTAATTCACCTGACAACGACAGCTCGCCGGCAAATTCGTAATGGCTCAACGCATGGCCAGGAATTTGTTTTGATGCAGCCAAAATACCCAATGCAATGGGCAAATCAAAACGTCCTGATTCCTTAGGTAAATCAGCTGGTGCTAAATTGACGGTGATACGACGGTTAGGAAATTCAAATCGCGCGTTTTGTAAAGCAGCTCGCACCCGGTCTTTCGCTTCTTTCACTTCCGTCTCGGGCAAACCAACGATCGTAAATCCGGGCAATCCATTTGCTAGATGCACTTCTACCGTAACTTCCGGGGCATCCATACCGGATAACGCGCGACTTTTCAGTACAGCCAGGCTCATTCTACTTCTTTTAATTGCGCTTCCAAGGCGGTGACACGGGTTTCTAACGCATGTAACTTTTCCCGCGTTTTAGCAAGCACTTGTGCTTGAATATCGAACTCCTCTCTAGTAACTAAATCCAATTTAGCAAATCCCTGACTCATCATTGCTTTTACATTTTTTTCTAAATCTTTAGCAGGTGATTTTTCTAGTGCTTCATTGATTTTGGATTGTATATCATCAAAAATTTTGTTCATGTTGCTCTCCATGTGAATGAAACTAATTAAACAATCATTTTACTCTGACTAAATTAAATTATCTAAATGTATATCTATTTTTATAAATATATTCATCAACTAACTCTTTAAATACAACGCGTTTATTTTCGTTGTTTCCTGTGAAAATGAAAGCACAACTCCCAACAAAGTGCTGTATGGCACGGCGCCCTTTGTTAAAATCGCCCCTCTAATTAACCAGATTTGTCGTTAGTACGGAGCTAAGCGTGCTTCTTTTAAGTCGGCTGACCGCACAATCTTTAGGCCTGTGAACTTCCCTTTAGGGAAAGTCCGTTCCGCGAGCACCGTACATAAACGGCGAAGCCTTTGCTACGCCCCGCCGCGGTGGCCTCTTATATGTGGTAAACGGACGCAACACAGTTTCTTTGGCTTGAAAGAAGTGTATTTAGCCTTGTGGCGCTACATACATATCGCAACAGTCTTTTTTAGTTTAATCCTGCGTACACAGCAGCTCTTCTAGAAAGTTGCGGGGGTCTAAGGAGACATCTAAGTCTAAGCACAACAATGAAAAAGCTCCCACGTTCTCATAAAATCAATTGCACTGTAAGGCCTTACAGAACCAATTTTTACGCCGTCCGGAGCGTTAATTAGCCCTTATTTGCCCTACTAATTAAGTTCAATCTTTTAAATGGAATGATGAATGTTAACAATGTCACGCTATAAGCCAGCTTCAGCACTACATTTTAATGTAGTGATTTATTCTAAAGCTGATCTAGACAATATAGAAATAAAAAATCAATACTTAAAGAAGCTGAATTTTGATGTTTTTCAGTCAAGCAACAGTAGAGGTAATACCATTAATTTAGCGGCAATTGATCTGGTAGAGAAGCACTTAATAGCAAAGACTCGCAGCGGGGATAGTGAGGCCGATTATCAACTTGGCATATTCAATCAACAGCTGGGCAAGTATTTAAAGTCCTCTATACACGAACGATTTGCATACCATTGTTTCTGCCAGGCGGCAGATAAAGGTCATTCAGCTGCTCAGTGCAAACTGGGGGAAATATTTCTTCAGGGCCTTGAAGAATTACCTGACCACCCTGCTGTTTTCAAAGATTTGTCTTGCGCTGTCGCATGGTTAAAAATTGCGATAGAGCAGGATAATGCAAAGGCCAAATACTTATATGCCGAGCATTTTGTAAAACTCAACATTCATACTGAGGAATCTGGCCAGAATAACCAGAGGGATACTTTCAATGTTTTATATCAACGTCTGATAAATGAAGCAGCTGATGCGGGTTATGCAGTAGCTAAACTTAAATTAATCGAGCTAACACAGGGATCGGATAGAGAACGGATGACGGCATTAGTTGACGTGATTGATCTATATAAACTTGGCAATGAATCCTTGAGCATCGAGCCTGATTCTGCATTAGCCAACGAATATTTAGAGATATATTGGCAGCTGCATATAAAGGAAATGGAAAACTATATGCCGACCCGGCCCGTCCTCATTTAAGCTGCGCTTTTAAACCTTCATTTGTCCAAGCACAACAGCTGAGAATGCTAGCCGCAAAGCGGCTTACCGAAATTGCCCGGCCGTTGCCTACTACCCGAGCATTCCTGCTTAGATAATTTGTAAACATTCTTCCCTGTCCAAAGCGCCGATACGTATATTACCGCTCCCGACAAAAACACGCTGAAATGACGTGTCGGCGATTTGTGGTGGGTTTAGGGTGTAATAAGATATTGATACATTGTCTAAGCGCGATTGCCCTGTGCCTACTACGAGGAGCCCTTAACATCAGGCATAGAGTCGTGTATAACTCTTTTTCCCTCAACATACACCGCAATCAAATTCAACTCACGGTCCATCACAACCATATCCGCATAACAATGTTCCTGCAAACGACCCCGTTCTGTCAGGCCTAAATAATCGGCAGCAAAAGTGGAAACACGCTTTGAAGCATCTGCAAGACCTACTCCAATACTTACCAGATTACGCAACGCCTGATCCATGGTGAGCGTACTGCCAGCTAAGGTACCATCAGCTAAACGCACGCCACCCATACATTTATGCACTTGCTGACTTCCTAGCCAATATTGGCCATCTGGCATGCCGGATGCGGCGGTGGAATCGGTGACGCAATATAAATACGGTATAGCGCGCATTGCTGCTTTGATTGCACCAGGATGCACATGAAGTAGATCAGGAATAATTTCAGCAAAATTGGCATGTGCTAAGGCGGCACCCACTATGCCTGGGGCCCGATGATGAAGGCCTGACATAGCATTAAATAAATGGGTAAACCCGGACGCACCGTTTTCTAACGCCGCGACGCCGTCTTCATAGGTACCCATAGTATGTCCCAATTGCACTTTTATTCCTTTTTGGGTTAGTTCACGCACCAGATCTACATTTCCACACATTTCAGGGGCGATGGTAATTAATTTAATCGGTGCAATATCGTTCAATTCTTGCACGTCAGTTAACGTGGCTTTTTGTGTGAAGTTTGGCTGCGCCCCTAGTTTATCGGGATTAATGTAAGGCCCTTCCAGATGCACACCAAGTACGCGCGCACCATTGCCATTGCCTTGCTGTTGCATTGCGCTATGAATTCCCTGCAGCGCATTTTTTAATTCTGACAGAGGGGCCGACATAGTTGTTGCCAGCAAGCTTGTTGTACCATGCTGCGCGTGTTTATGAGCGATGACGGCTGGTGCGTCTTGGCCTTCCATCATATCTCTACCGCCGCCCCCGTGAACATGCAAATCAATAAAGCCGGGAAGAATATAGTATTTATCATAGGGGTCCCAGTCATTCTCGTTTGCGCTAATCACTTGAATACGCTGATCAAAACGTAACGATCCTGATACCCAACCGGTTGGTGTAAGGATATTTCCTTTAAGTGTGGCTTGAGTCATGGAGGGGCTTTGAATTGAGAATTAGTGTAACTATGAACTTTTATATTTATTTAGCATTCGACGGCACTATTTAACCGCACTCACTCTCTCTCAAGATCTTTTGGACCGAGAGCGTTATTGAACAAGTTTAAGGTCCTCGCGCTTTTCAATCGCTTTTCTTATCAGTAATAACGCCCCATTTACTGAATCACCCTTTAGAGGAATCAACCGTGCCAATAAACTCATCGGTAAATATTTTTCTAACGGTTTGGCCAAGCTGCCGCTAAGCGCAATTGGCAATAACGTCTTATCTAATGCATCAACCATCTTTACGACTTCCCGGCCTGCCTTCCACATCATTTTTTTCGCATACGGGTTTTTTTGATTAGCATGATCAATCACAATCGGAGCAAGTTCCGCATAACTTTTCTGAGTTGCCACTGCTAACCAATTAAAAAGCAGATCTCGGTGCCCGCCGCAATATTGCATAACTGCATTAGCGAACGCGCAAGTTTTCGCTCTTTTATCTATCACTTGTTGAACATGATTTACCGCCTGCAAACCCAACCAGGCGCCGCTTGCTTCATCGCCGCAGGGGAATCCCCAACCGCCAACTTCCCGTCGAGAACCATCTGGCAGCAAGGCCTCGCCAACGCTGCCGGTTCCCAGCGCAACAATGCAGCCAGCAGAGCCCTGATGTGCTCCTAACAATGCTGTATAGGCATCGGTCTCTAATTGCATAAATGCGAAGCCGGGATTTTTTTCATAAAAATGAGCGGCCCATTGTTTATTATGGACGCCTGCCAATCCAATACCAATTGCCATTTCTGATAAGACCGGCGTAGGCTGATGGATGCGAGAAAATGCGTCATTTATTGCATCAACAATGGCTATCCAAGCCAGATCGGCGCCATTGATTAGTCCGGAGGGCCCCGCGCTACCACGCGCTAATTCAACTCCGTTACAATCTGAGATGGCAACGCGTGTACCCGTTCCTCCACCATCAACGCCTATCAAATAGGAAATAGTTGGTGTCATTCTCTCCCAGCCGCTGCAGCGTCCCCAGCTAACTGAGCAATAATGGTCCACTCGTTGGCCTCAATGAGAGAGGGCGGGCACATCCAGGACCCTCCCACACAAAGCACATTAGATTGTTTTAATAATTGCGCTGTCTCGGCCAGCGTTACTCCACCTGTTAAACAAAACCGCACTTCAGGAAATGGCCCGCCTAACGCTTTCGCCATTTTTGTTGAGCCCAACACATCAGATGGAAATAATTTCACCACATTGAATCCATGTTCCAAGGCAAGCATTACATCGCTCGCACTACCCACGCCGGGAAAATAGGGTAGCTTAGCGTCCACGGCGGCGCGTGCTAGCATGGGCGTAATTCCTGGACTAATCCCAAACGCAGCACCGCTGTCCTGGACGGCTTTCAATTGCTGCGTCGTTATAATAGTACCCGCTCCCACGCAAACCTCCGGACAGGCTTTGACTACTTCCGCTAACACGGTCATCGCGTTAGGAGTCCGCAATGTTATTTCTACCGTGCGCAGGCCATTTTCTGCTAACGTTGCGACACACCATATCGCCTGCTGAACATCATCAGTGACCACAATTGGCAGCACTCGAATTCGACCTAGTTGAGTCACGATCTCGTCTATTGATGTCTTCACGATTTCATCCATTCCCTCAATCTAAAAATAAAGTTGATGCGCCATTCTCCGGCGCGGTCACAAAACGTCGTTGATTAACAAATAATTCACGGCCAAAACCAAACGACGCCTCTATATTTTCCACACCAATACGACGTGGGGTGCGTGCTTCAAATTCTGCTGCGTCAATCATCACGCGTAATATTCCTTGTTCTACATTTAATTCGATCATATCGCCATCCTGTACGCGGGCCAATGCCCCGCCTCTTGCGGCCTCGGGGCTCACATGCAATGCTGCCGGTACTTTGCCTGATGCACCTGACATGCGTCCATCTGTTACTAAAGCCACGTTAAATCCGGCTGACATCAGGCTGCCTAAGATAGAAGTAAACTGATGTAGCTCCGGCATACCGTTAGCCTGTGGACCTTGAAACCGTACAATTGCTACAAAATTCATGTTTAATTGGTCTGCCTTAAACGCTGTAATTAAAGCATCTTGCGATTCAAATACCTTTGCGGGAGCACAAATAGTCCACGATTCTACCGGAACCGCGGATACCTTAATAATGGCGCGACCTAAATTACCTTGCAGTAAGCGCAACCCCCCTGTAGCAGAGAAAGGATCCTTTGTAGTTCGTATTACCTCTCTATTAGATGATTCTTGAGGCAGCTCGCGCCAGATTAATCTGCCGTCTTCCAATAGGGGCTGACGCGTATGTGCTTTTAAACCTTCAAATCCAGTCACTGCATTAGTTTCGGCACTCGCAATCGGAGCAAATACCGTTTTTACATCAGCATGCATTAAACCTGCCGTGATTAATTCCCGAATTACAAATACGGGACCACCCGCGTCTTCAAATTCATTGACGTCTGCGGTGCCGTTAGGATAAATCCGTGCTAGCAATGGTATGACGCTGGATAGCTCATCAAAGTCATGCCAATCAATAAGAATACCCGCAGCACGCGCAACAGACACCCAATGTATAGTGTGGTTGGTAGATCCGCCCGTTGCGAGCAATGCAATAATCGCATTGACAATCGCTTTTTCATCCACCACATGACCAATCGGCGTATAGTCGGTGCCCTGCTCAGTCAGCTTAATCAGTTGTTCAACGGCGGCGTCCGTCAGTGCATGGCGCAAAGGTGACTGCGGATGGGCAAAGGCCGCTCCGGGTAGATGTAATCCCATTGCTTCTAACAACATTTGATTGCTATTCGCGGTGCCATAAAAGGTACAGGTACCTTTACCATGATAAGCGGCGCTTTCTGCAGCCAATAATTCTTGTTGGGTCGCTTTTCCTTGTGCATAACGCTCTCGCACAGCTGCTTTATCTTTATTTGACAAGCCTGAGCTCATCGGGCCAGCGGGTACAAATAGGGTTGGTAAGTGACCAAAAGCTAATGCGCCTATTAGCAAACCCGGCACGATTTTGTCGCAAATACCCAGACATAACACCGCATCAAATGCATCATGTGACAACGCAATCGCCGTAGACTGGGCGATAACATCCCGAGAAAATAACGACAATTCCATGCCAGGACGCCCTTGTGTCACGCCGTCACACATCGCCGGTACGGCACCTGCAACTTGTGCGGTAGCGCCGAAACGTAGGGCAGTCTCTCTGATTTGGTCCGGATAATTAGCGTAAGGTTGATGTGCGGACAGCATATCGTTATAAGCCGTGACAATGCCAATATTAGGCTTTTGCGCCTGATTAAGCCAAATTTTAGTTTGTGGTTCCGCCGCCGCATTCACATGAGCTTGATTTGAACAAGACAGTTGAGAACGCCTAGTTGGCCGCCCCCGAAATTGTTCTATACGCTCTAAATAAGCATCTCGAGTGATTTTGCTGCGGTCAATGATGCGTTGCGTCACCTTGCTAACAACAGAATTTAACTGAACGACTTCCGGAAGTGTTGTTCCATATTTTTTGATAGTCATAATAAGCTCACTGAGCTAGGTCAAAAGAGGTTAACGGTAGCATAATCCGTTGTTAGAGAGTTTCAATTATTGACGATTTTTTCCTGGGCGCGCTTGAATTAAGCCGACACCCCAGACGACGGAGTTTTATATGACCACATTTATTTTATTCGGCGGCACGGGGGACTTAGCGAAACGAAAAGTTATTCCCGCTCTTTACAGTGCATTCGTAAATGATCGGCTTGATGCTAATTTCCATTTTTATGGTGCAGCGCGTGAAGCGCTTACCGATGAGGAATTTCGCGTTCGTGTAACTGCAAGTATTACTAATTATTCAAAGAAAGATGCAATAGGAACGCACGAGCAATTACAGGCTTTTTTAGCGCTCACTTTTTATTCAAAAATTGACGCTCGGATTGCTGCCGATTTTGAACAATTAAAAACAAAAATTGCCAGTCCCGATAGTCATTCTACTTTGTTCTATTTAGCCACCGGGCCTGATCTTTTTGTTCCGATCGTGGAGCGATTATCCCACCACAAATTAGTCGGAAGCCAGGCTCGGGTAGTGCTGGAAAAACCGTTAGGTCACGATGCTCAATCAGCGCGCGACATCAATCAAGCTTTACGAGCTTACCTCAACGAAAATCAAATTTATCGCATTGATCATTATCTTGGTAAAGAAATGGTACAAAATTTATTAGCATTGCGTTTTGCTAATTTGTTTTTAGAGCCACTCTGGAACAGAACCTGGATACACGATGTACAAATCTCGATCTCCGAGCAAGTAGGAGTCGAAGCCCGCGGAGAATTTTATGATCGCACGGGCGCATTGCGCGACATGGTACAAAATCATCTTTTGCAATTATTGTCCATTGTTGCGATGGAACCGCCCATCAATGCAGGCCCGGACTCGATTCGCGACGAAAAAGTTAAGATATTACGCGCGTTGCATAAATTCTCACCCGAAGAGATTAGCAAAAAAACCGTACGAGGGCAATACCGTGCTGGTGCAGTGGATGGGCAAGTGGTTATTGGTTACCAAGACGAACCGGGTGTTCCGATACATTCGCATACAGAAACTTTTGTTGCCATTCAGGCCGAGATTAATAACTGGCGCTGGGCGGGCGTTCCCTTCTATTTACGCACTGGCAAGCGAATGGCTGCACGCAGCGCTGAAATTACTATCAATTTCAAACACATTCCTTATTCGATTTTTGGGGGCGCCCATCGAAATTTCCGCTCTAATCGGCTGGTGATTACCTTACAGCCCGAAGAAAGTGTGGAATTGTTTTTAAAAGCTAAGGAGCCTGGCGAGGGAATTCATTTATCGGACGTAGCATTAAACCTGGACTTTGCAACCAACTCGACATCGCGCCGCGTACAAGCTTACGAGCGTTTATTGTTGGATGCCATGCGTGGCGATTTGACCTTGTTTGTACGCGACGATGAATTAGGCGCAGCGTGGGATTGGGTTGACCCGATCATGACCGCGTGGCAACTAGACACGGATGGTTTGAAATCTTACATGGCAGGAAGTTGGGGACCCGCCGCCTCCAGTTATTTACTAGCACAGCATGGCTCAAGTTGGGGAGAGGAATTTATAGACAATTAGACTTTTTTTCTCGATAAATGCGTTTAAAAACGCAGAATTTTTTAGGTAGCGAAATACAATGCTGGCCATTCGTGGGAAAGCCAAATTCGACGCCTATACGTGCGCAGCTGTAGGGGTTATACCCTGTCCTATACAACCAAAATTTTTTTGAGAATTCAACCGTGTTAAGAATAAACGACTATGACAACTTCGATGCATTATGTCAGGCACTCAGCTCCCGTTGGCTGAAGGTAATCACTGACACGCCAACGAACCAGCCCTGCACTTTTGCTTTAGCCGGTGGTACCACGCCTGAACCGTTATATCGCTTATTTGACGCATTATTGGCAAAAACCAATTTACCGCCGATTCAACTGCTGGCTACTGATGAGCGTTGGGTACCGGATTCGGATTTACAGAGTAATGAAGGATTATTAAAACGCTGTTTTACCCAATCCGCATCGCGCTGCCAGCTACTATCACTAAAAAATAATCAGTTAAGTCCGGCTGAAGCCAGTGGGGAAATTAATACGCGCTTACAAGAAAACTGTCCTCATCCTTTCAGCTCGGTTATTTTAGGTATGGGGGTAGACGGTCACATCGCTTCTTTATTTTCGGATACGCCAAGCTTATTGACCAATGATGAAACCATCCATTGCGTCGCTACATTGCATCCCCAAACAAAACATGCACGCATTTCTCTATCATTCTCACGTCTACTTAATACTAGATCTATCTGGATAGTGATTGCGGGGGAGGAAAAACGCGCAGTGCTTAAACACGCGCTAAGAGAGAATACAAGTGTATCCCCAATTAGCGCTTTGTTAGCTGCAGCAAGCTGCGATGTGGAGGTGTTTTGGTGCCCTTGATTTGATAACATCTTGGGCATCCAAAGCTTTTTAAATTACAGGACGGGGAGGATTTTTAGCATTGTAATCGGCACATGCCGCGGCATGAGCCGCGTGGCATGACGAATTACGGCCCACGTAGCCGTCAAAAGAAGCATCTTTGCCTAGCCCATTACCGACCAGAGAATCAGGGTCCCACGCGTTGACGATCATATCGCCTTCCTGAATCCATCCTGCTGCAATGGCCGATTGATTCCCATTAACAGGTTGTACGGGTGGCTCCTTTCCTAATTGCTCATTCACTTTTTCCCAATAATCTTGCGACTTGAAACCATTTTCAAAGTTCGCGTCAGAAAACACGACCTCCTTTCCTGCTGCACGTAGCGCCACAATTGTGCGGGCTAACGACGCGGCGGCTATATCTTTCGCCTCATCGGAAAAGTTGGTCTCACAGCGCGTATCAATGGTGTCCAAGGCTCCAAGAAAAGCCCCCACCCCAAAAGCACTCAGTACGACGCGGGAAGCGCCGCAATGACGAGCCCCCTGAACTATGAGGTCACCAAGATTTTCATGCGCGATTTCATAATTGACACTATTGAATTTTGGCGGAAATGTCGATGTATCAACATAGGTCTCCATCTCTGGCCTCGCAGCACTTTTCATATTTAGCTGAGCTTTATCATCAAATCTGGGGATAATCCCCTGATCGTCCAGAGCGGGTGCGGGTACGGAAAAAAGAAAAACCTCTGATTTAACGGGTGAACCGTTAATTTCTTCAACGATAGCTGTTTTTTGGAATATACACACTTGGTCCCTTGGGCCTATATCCTCTCGTTTATTATTAAGCCGGATGGCACTTCCATTAGTATTTAATATTCGCTTGTTGATTTCCTCATCCGGCGCTAGTTGGTTACTGCCAGGAACATGGGTAAAGTCGCGATTAAATGCCACATGTTGGGCCTGCTGAAATGACAAGCCGTTACAAAATACACGCAGACTTTTTACTTCCGCATTAAGTGAATCTATACTCATTTCATTTAATAATTCTTGAGCAGGAGTATTTTTTACCAAATTTAAGTTTCCGACTTCTTTTTGATAACCCTTTTTAAAATGATCGAAAGTACGTGCATCAAGATGTAAATCTTGCTTTTCCAATGCCATGTTTCGAACTAGCTGCACTAAGTCTTTTTCTACTGTGTGCATCATATGGCCCTCTATGCCATACGTAATTGTTGTAGCACTGGCCTTTGTTTCTTGTATCAGATAGAAATTAACCTCTTCCCCTTTTATTCTAACGGGAAAAATGTAAGTTTTATCCACACGCAATTCTTCTAGTGACTTACCTCCTAACCTCTCATGAATATTGTCACATAATCTACTACGGAAGTTAACCAGTTCGTCGAGATCATTCTTTTCCGAATAGAGATCTATAAGATCCACCACTAAAGTCGCGCCGAAGGTGAATAGATATGAAATAAATTTTTGAAATTTCTCCGCAGTAGTTAGGGAGGGAGACGTTGTCAAGTCTTCCACTCCACTTCGGAATTGGGCATTACTCTCACCACTCAAAATACTCTTACCAAAAGATACATTTATTTTTTGCATTTCCATGCTAATCTCCGTTGATTAAACTTGTTATGTAAGTCTTATTAGCTTACAAAAACCGCTGCACAGTAACGCTTCCATTTGGCCCAGCTATTCCTCATTATTATTTCAAAAGTAGGCTTCTGCTATCCGTAGTTTCCACATTAGAGTCCGATTTGACTCGCGCAGTAGGTTGTGTGCAGAAATCTTAAGGGCGAAATCCTCAATGAACCCGATCTATTATCGAAGCAAAAAGCCGTCCACAGAGGAATCTAGGTTTATAGAGCAATGCGATTGCCGAGACCGATGCACAACCCTAACGAGCACGTCAAAGAAAAGGCATACGGAGCGTTACAATTCTGGAAGGTAAGGACACGCCGGTTATGAGTCATCCAACTATTTGCAATCGCATTAAGAGGTAAGGCGAGGGCAGATAGTTTCTAAAGACCCAAAACCGCCAATTTCAAAGGCACCTAAATTAACACGGTTGCATCGTAATGCTGGTTGGCCTGAGCCACAGGGCTAGCGTATTAATAGGAAAATTAGACCTTCCACTAATTTGGTGGCCGGTTTCTATCTCACCGGTTAAAATGCGGGGTTTAAAGCATTTATTACCGATTTTATTGGCATTGGAGACTATTGTGACTGAAGCAACATCAGCAACATCGGCAACCTCAGCAACACCCCCCTATGTGAAGCATCAAAAACTTATATCCTGGGTAACAAAAATTGCCGCCCTGACCAAACCGGCCGACATTGTCTGGTGCGATGGCTCGCAAGAGGAATACGATGCACTTTGTGCGCAAATGGTCTCCTCAGGCACCATGAAAAAATTAAGTCAGGAAAAACGGCCAAACAGTTACCTGGCCTGCTCTGATCCGTCTGACGTTGCTCGTGTTGAAGATCGTACGTTTATTTGTTCGGTGAATAAAGAAGATGCCGGGCCTACCAATAACTGGATGGAACCAGCGGAGATGCGTGCAACGCTAAGCGGCTTGTTTGAGGGCTGTATGCGCGGTCGGACTATGTATGTGGTGCCTTTTTCTATGGGTCCGCTAGGTTCTCCGATTGCACATATTGGTGTCGAGCTCTCTGACTCTCCCTATGTGGCGGTAAATATGCGCATCATGACTCGTATGGGCAAAGCGGTCTTCAACGTGTTAGGTATGGACGGCGAATTTGTGCCTTGTGTGCATAGCGTAGGCGCACCTTTAGCTTCGGGCCAGAAGGATGTAGCATGGCCATGCAATCCAACTAAATATATCGTTCACTATCCAGAAACGCGCGAAATCTGGTCATTTGGCTCTGGCTACGGAGGCAATGCTTTGTTAGGAAAAAAATGTTTTGCATTGCGCATTGCTTCAACGATGGGACGCGATCAGGGTTGGTTAGCAGAACATATGTTAATTCTTGGCGTTGAATCGCCTGCGGGTAAAAAACATTACGTCGCGGCAGCATTTCCATCAGCCTGCGGCAAAACTAATTTTGCGATGTTAATCCCACCTGTTGCGTTGAATGGCTGGAAGGTCACGACCATAGGAGACGATATTGCATGGATCAAACCGGGCACAGACGGTCGTTTGTATGCCATTAATCCCGAAGCGGGTTATTTTGGCGTGGCGCCAGGAACTAACACCATCACCAATTCTAATTGCATGGCATCATTGGGCGGCAATGCTATCTTCACGAATGTCGCGTTAACGGATGAAGGCGATGTCTGGTGGGAAGGCTTAACCAAACAAGCCCCCCCTCACTTGATAGACTGGCAAGGTAAGGACTGGACGCCTGAAATTGGAAAAGAGACTGGCCGCAAAGCAGCACATCCGAACGCACGCTTTACTGTACCTGCAAGCCAAAACCCAGTGCTTGACCCTTCTTGGGATGATCCTGCAGGTGTGCCTATTTCTGCCTTTATTTTTGGCGGGCGCCGCTCAACTACCGTACCACTCGTTACCGAAGCGCGCAACTGGGTGGAAGGCGTATACATGGCGGCCACAATGGGCTCTGAAACAACCGCCGCCGCAGTTGGGCAGCAAGGTGTCGTGCGCCGTGATCCCTTTGCTATGTTGCCTTTTACAGGTTACAACGTGAGCGACTATTTCCAGCACTGGCTCAATATCGGAAAAAAAACTGCCGCCTCATCGGCGGAATTACCCAAAATTTATTGTGTCAATTGGTTCCGTACCAATGCTGAAGGTAAATTTGTCTGGCCGGGTTACAGCGACAATATGCGTGTCCTTAAGTGGATGATCGAACGAATTGAGGGCGAAGCAAAAGGAGTCGAAAACATTTTCGGTATTAGCCCGCAATTTAACGATTTGAGTTGGGATGGTTTAGCATTCACTCAACAACAGTTTGACATGATCACTTCCATCGATAAATCCAACTGGCTTGACGAATTAAAGCTGCATGCAGAATTATTTGAAAAGTTGGAATACCATTTGCCGCCTGAGCTTAAAACGACTAAAGCACAATTGGAGCAGCGCCTCAACACGGGTACTTAATTTGGAAAATCTAGGCGGATTAGAGAGAATAAATGCAGCCATTCAATCAACGATAGGTTGTTAAACTGCTCGGACTTTGAAGAAGTAATGGACTTGGGGAGGGGCTTTCCTATAGACGAAAGCCCTGCTTGAATAGCCTGGTTACCATACAGTTTCATGAGTTTTGGCCAGATGACTACCGGTGTCTGTCAAGATAGATGAAATGATAATGAATTTTCGTCGCAGTGCACCAGTGGTTTTAGACGGCATGCATCCTACCTGGGGAGCCAACTTTCTCTGCAAGCAAAGTTTCCTGAGCACAAGTAAAATTAATGCAGCAAGGAAGCCGGAAAAATGCAATCTTGAGTCTGCCCAACAAAGGAAGCTTGTTGGAGGTGATAGGTAAATATATTATGTCTGGATCCAAATGAGCAATAAGAAAAATCAATGCTCCGAAGACTCAGCAAGTAAGCCATTAACCAGCTCAGTGATATTTGGCGAATCGATAAGCTGTTCTAGGGTGAGCTTCCCCTGTTTGAGCTTGGCGCGAATTTGTTGATGATTTACGGCATTCACAAATTCAGAAATATTCGGGAATTTGATGAGCTGCTTGATGGTTAGCTCCCTATTAACCAAGAACTTGTATACATTTTTATTCCGCAGAGCATGGGAAAGTTCAGTAATACTCGGCATTTTGATAAGTTCTAAACAGCTCACTTCGTGGTACATAACAGCGTGTGAAACGTGCCTATGCGAGATAACATTTTTAAACGCAGAAATATCCGGCAAATTCATGAGACTTTGTATAAAAAAACAGCGCTCATCGCCGCGCAAATGTCGCATCACGTCCGCACTTATCACCTTCACGAAATCACTGATGTTTACTACATTAGTGAGCTGATTGATGGTTACGATCATCTCACTGAGCAACTCTCTAACATTCGGGTTATCTAAGGCCTCAGCAAATTCAATAGCGTCTGGCAAATGAGCGAACTGTTTTATCGT
This sequence comes from Solimicrobium sp., assembly GCA_021155915.1. Lineage (GTDB taxonomy): Bacteria > Pseudomonadota > Gammaproteobacteria > Burkholderiales > Burkholderiaceae_D > Solimicrobium. Next base: position 20,859 of record JAJNBE010000057.1, read on the forward strand.
TAATGTATCATTATCGAGTTGCTCTTGAATCCCTTTCATATCTAAAACCTGAGTTAATGTGTACAGGTCCGGTTCATTTATAAACGATTTAACAGTGAGCTTGCCGTTCTCCAGGTATTTTGTAACTCCTTTACAATATCTCACATCTAAATGGTCCGGTAAGTATTCAAACATTTCCTCATTAAACTCATGTTTTTTTACACATAAATCTATGAATTGCTCCACAGTTAGCTGGTTACTATCTATCCACCTTTGAATGCTGCTATTATCTATAAGTCGTAAAAAAGTATAGTGGTGGTATTTTAAAAAATTTACCACCTGGATGATTCTTTCTAATGTCACCTGACCATTCTGTAGATATTTTTGCAAACCGGGAGAGCTTAAGGCATAATAGAAACGAATAAAATTCCAACCCTCAGTATGCCCACTTCTGTGTGGCGTTAACTTCTCGTTGTCAATGTACGTCTGAACTGTGTTGTTATTTAATGCGGACAATAGCTCTTCAATTGTATCCGTACAGTCACCATAGCCACAGCCGAAGTCTTCTATTTTTATTTTTCCATTGTCAAGGTATTTTTGACCTGCTGGGTCACTTGAAAAAATAAGGAAATAGCCTGAATCAACTTCCTCTAGCAAATCTAGGTTTAAACTGCCATCAATCATGTATTTAGCAATCGGATTACAATTTTGTTGACTCCAGTCCCGGTCGGCGTCAAATCGCGAATAATGCCGAGCCATCTCACCCAACTGCTCTTTTATACCCTCAAGAAACTGAGCTATTTTTTCTTCTGTTGTTTCGTCTTTGGCTTGTTCAATAGTAAGTTCGCC
>JAJNBE010000117.1 GCA_021155915.1 Solimicrobium sp.
CCAATCTATCAGCGCACATACCTTCATCAGCGTACTGTCTTTCCTTACCCGTTGCGCCATCTCCATTGATCCAAAACTCATTTGCATTCGTCCACCTCGATTTTTTTGTATAGCGTATTATCTAAGAATTAGAAGGAGTTGTGCAGAGGTCTTTCTAATGATTTTTAAAGGGACAGTTTATTTTTTTTAGAGGCCTCTTACACTTCCTGTGGACGCATTCTTCTGTTAACCCCAGACTTTTCATTTAACCGCTACAACTTTTTGGCATGGGTGATGAATACTACGAGCTAGCCTATAGATGAGATCGCAAAGTGCGTGCAACGCTACGAGCCAATTGCACTCCCTTTAATTCGCCTGGATTGCGTCGTTCGTCGTTAACGCCATTGATGCGCGCGTTTTAAGCCATTTTTCCAGCACGTTGTATCGATATGGTAAACGTGATTTGTTAATGACGCGCCTTCCGAACCCAAAACAGATGGCATTGCAGGAATTGGTTACACGCCTTCGCCAACGCATTGAAATGCGCGTCATCGAGGATAACCGCTGGTTCATGAGCTCAAAAATCTAACGTGAGAGCATTGAAAAGGTGCGCAACTTGCTGAACAAGGGCATCGGCCACATCGACCATACTATTGATTTCGCTTGAACTGAAACACACTTGCTTACTTCGTGCGAAACGGCTTAAGAGAAGCACACTTTGCTCCATTCTAACGGAAATTCTGAGTTAAATTCTCTGGGTTGAATTTAGATCGAATTTTCTCGCTAATGCAGCAAAAGTTTTTTACGTCCTGCCATAGCTATGGCAATAAGCAGCCAGCCGTTTATCATCATTTCTATCGCCGCAAATAGGCCGATAACCCAAAATGCAGTTCCCGGCCATCCATAAAGAATGGTTCCGGCTAAAAATAAATTAATCGAGCCACCCGCCAGCATCAGCCTCCATTGCCAACCACGGCGCCGATACTTCCAGGCATAAAAAATACGCAAAGTCCCAACAGCAATCAAGAAAGCTGTCAATAATAGAGTAAGGCTTATAGAACCACTAATTGGATCAGATATTATCAGGCCCCCAAAGACGATATAAACTAGCGCTACGATTAAGTGTAACGTTCGTCCTGACCATTTAACATCTTTACTAGTGGCGCCATGCCAGAGCTGAATAATACCTAATCCTGCTATCAGGACGCCAAAAATCACCACATTGGCGAGGGTTAGGTAGAATACGTAACCGGCACCTAAGATACCAAAAAGTAACATACTTAACCCAAGCGATAGTACCCAGCCCCAGCTAACGGGTAACTCAAATTTCTCTTCAATTTGCATCACGTTTTTTTCCTATGAGAATATCAATTTTGTTTTGCTAATAGCGTGCATAAAGATGTTTTGGGCTGAAATTATTTTATAAATTGGGCATAACCTCAGATAAAGATATTTCACGCTCAAAACTATATAGAACAGTTAACCTTTCGCATTACACCTGAACGTCATCCGGAGCCCTCTGCGATACCGTAGCGGCGAGCGAGGTTCAAGCGCTTTACCGATTGATTAGGGGACGGTTAATCACTAGTAGTACCAGCAACATATAATTCTTTTCTTCCAACTCATGGATTTTGATTAACGTAACTACTAACAACGTGACCGGTCAATTTTAGAGAAAAAAGGTTGACGTATCTAGTGGAGATATCCGTGGCTTTAGGTAGGAATAATCCTGTTTTCTTAAAGAAACATTCTTTTTCAACTCCATAAAAGATATGGCGTCTATAACTACCCAAGAAAAGCATTACTGAACAGTTGGTTACGTTTTTTAATTCCTGCTAATTTTTAAATTATTAGCAATAATTCGGCTAAGCGCAACTTGACAAGCCCCAGTCTATGTTAAGTGTTATCCCTAATTAGTCGGCCCTGCAAAATTCCCAATAACCAGTATCCGTATAGTGTAATAGTAAAAAGCCGATACCAGAAACTCCACTAAAAGGTAATGATTTCACCTAATTTCTGAGAGTTTTTATGAGGCTTTTTTAAATGAGTATTCCTGATTTTTTCCTTGCCCGGCTGGATGCGATGATTGATCTAAATCATCCTTTGGCGATATTGCGTGATCGATTTCCCTGAGCAGAAATGGATGCGATTCTTAGTCCTTTTTTTGCGCGAGAGGAACGTTCTGGCAAGCAAGTTGCTGTTGAGGATATGTTTGGCAGCACGTTGTAGATAGCGGGCGGAGCGAGACCTAATGCCGGACGAATTCGTTTGCCGATACTACTGATGACGGCCTTGCTGTTGCTTAAACACACTATAGTAGTCGCGAACCGATCTCACAGTTCCCCGGTTCGACGTGCGATATTGACAGATCGGATCGCGACTACTACATTTCAGAAACAAGCCCAGCGCATTCATTTTTTCTCAATGACGAATAACGGAGACGTCAGCGGTTCCGTCGGCGACTATCACGTGACGCAGTAATAAATCCGCGCCCGCTGCGGTCACAACAAAACCTTCCGGAGTTGGGCGCTCTGGCACCCCCCTCGCTATCTTAACAAACCACAAAAACGCGATGGTGCTTCTAGCCTGAAACCCCTTTGTGTTTATTTTCTAGGTTTACATCGGTGACTAATTAAAGAATTCATAAGAAACACGATTTCCACTTCTCTACAATCTCCTAAAAATCACAAAGTTTTTAATAGGTAGAAAATTTTCGCTGCAAAGGAATCGTGTGACGCTGACTACGTAGAATCCCCAATGGTTGGGCTTCGATAACCGCTGTAATCTATGTAAAGATTTTATTCTGAATACTTATGCCGATGCTTTGCAATAGGACTAAATTCCTATGGCATTTTATTCCAGCCATGATATGGAGACGGGACTTCATTTAGAACGCTACTGGTTTCAGTCTAGCCTTGAAATCAGAGCAAAAATTGCAGGCTCCCATCTATCTTTAATGACGAATTTCTTTTAACTAAAACCGGAACCCACATGGAATCAATTACATCTTCTTACCTACCCTCCTCCTATACTCAACATGCATTGAGTGGCGTGGAAAATTTGGGAGCGCCAAGACCTAATGAACTAAATAAGCGACTTGAAATAACCTCGCAGTCTGTCTCAAACACAGAATTAAAAATTGCTGATAGCAACCAAAAACCTGTTCTTTCGAACACTGATTTATTACTGAGAATGCCGCAACCCCAAGTAATTACCACAGAAACTAAGATAGATATAAAACCAGCCGAGTACAGTGCTTCGAATTACATGTTTTCGAAATACAACCCTGGTATATCCAAAAATTCACAACAAAGTGATTATTTGTTGCGGGTGAATACTCTGAAGATAGCAGCTACTTCAAGAGTAAAACAGGCAGTTGAAGAAAAGCGCGATCTAACTAACGTTTTCCTTGAAGAGTTAGCAACGCTTGGTAGCATTCGTAACGAGATTGCAGTTGCTCACAAAGTGGAAAATTCAGGTCTGTTTGGCAGACGACGCGACATAAGTGAATTGTACGAAGACCTAATCTATGTAACGGCATTGGATTTCCCTTACGATGGTTACAATGAGAAATTACTGCCCGTTATTCAGCAACATTTGAAGACAATGGATTATTCTCTTCAAAATTTCAAGCAAAAATCATTGGAAATTAACTACGCGCCGTTGATGAATAGAAAATCCTCAATGGAAATATCTATTTTTGATACTGAATCGTTTTCCGCGGAGCTTTCTGCGCTCACAAACGAGGATATGAAGTTGATCAATACAGGCGCAATGAATAAAGATATGGAGTTTTTTCGTAAGTTAAAGAAAACTTCTCCACAAAAATACAAAGAGCTAAAATTAAAATTGGCCATGCAGGAATTAAGAGCCCTATTTCCAAAAATCAAAAAATCCGATTGGGTGCTCATCACCCGGCGTTTGGAAGTGGACGGCAGCATGTATGCAGTATCTCAGTATCTTACTTGGATGTATCGTGATTTCAGAAAGGATCCAGTAGAGAACATGACTGGCTCATCTGTGGCAGCCATTATCCATCAAGACGTTTTTTTAACTGAAGTAATGTTGAATGATATTGCTAACTTATTCAAAAATATTATTCTATGCGACGGTAGCGATATTCATACACTTAAAGAACAGGTAGCGCTGTTCGTATATGAGTTTTCGCATGCTATGCCCTTTGCAAGAGGAAGTGCCGCTGTTGGAGAGTGGTTGCAAAGTATTTTATTTTGCTATCACGGTTACGAGGTCACTTATAGCCAAAACGTCCCGATTGATTTAGAAGCGCAAACATTATCCCTCGGGGAATTTGTAACAAAATATTTATCGATTATTCAATTAGAAAAAATAAAGTAACACTGTGTGATGCGTTTTTCTTACCGTTCAGCTATAGGAATATCTTAAGATTTTTTTGAGCCAGTCAAAACTAAACTAAGATTTTTCATTAGACCGCTACAACTTCTTAGTCAAGCTGATGAACATTAACTATCAGTCTAAGCTCCCTATCGCGAATTACGTGCAACATTACGAAGTCAATTGCACACCTTTTAAGTTGCCTAGACTGCGTTGCTTCTCCTTGCAGCACATAAGCCGCCACCACGGCGGTGGAGCAAGGGTTTCGCAGTGCATGCACTGCGCTTGCGGAACGGACTTTCCCTACGAGGAAAGTTTCCTGAGCTCAAGG
>JAJNBE010000118.1 GCA_021155915.1 Solimicrobium sp.
TGCGCTCATCCAAAGATTGATCCGCACACTGGAGAGCTCATTACATTCCGCTCGAATTGGGAAAAGCCATGGCTACGCTACACAGTTATCAACCCCAACGGTTCTACTAGTATCGATCTGGAGATCGAGGTTGCGGCGCCATCGATGATGCACGATATCGCCATCACCGCTACCCAAAGTATCGTGCTTGATCTGAATGTTGCCTATGATTTTTCATTAATGGCGCGGGGATTCCGTATTCCATTACGCTGGCACGAAGAACGTCAATCACAACTGGGACTCATTCCACGACACGGTGATAAAGTACGGTGGTTTGAAATAGCGCCCTGTTTTATTCAGCATGTGGTGAATGCTTATGATTTAGATGAATCGACGATAATATTAGATGTCATACGTTATCCCTTCTATTTTCGCCTTACTTCCGAAGGTACTGCTTATGAAGACAGTCCAACGGGTGTTTTATGGCGTTATGTGATTGACCTGAGTAAAGGCGTTGTGAGTGAAAAGTCACTAAGTGATATTGGCATCGAACTGCCACGTATCAATGAAACCAGAACGGGACTTCCCTATCGATATCTCTATGCAGTGGAGCAGCCCACGAATACGGAAATGCGCGGTGTGATTCGTTATGACTTAGAAAAAAATTCAATACAACGTTATATCGTTGCCGAAGGTGATCAAAACAGCGAACCGGTATTCGTGCCACGTCCAGGTGCAACCTGTGAAGACGACGGCTGGCTGCTTGTTTGTGTCTGGAGATGTATGACAGATACGAGTGATATTGTTATCCTAGATGCGCAAGATATCTCACGCGGCCCCGTGGCTACGGTTCGATTGCCGAGGCGAATCCCGGCGGGATTTCATGGGGCATGGGTGCCTGGCTGATCAGATTTGGATGAAACAATCTTTTGCTGGGTATTATTTTCCGGCACCAAATGCTGCTCTCCACCACCTGGTGGAGGTAGCCCAGCATGGCATGCCACAAACTGGCGCTGATTAACCCCGTTCGTTTCGTCTTTATCCATATTGGCGATCAGTGATTTCTCGAGTTCCATCGGGCACGCACATGCATTATGAGACTCAATAAAGTGTCTTTTTTCCGGACAATTTACAAGTTAGCTGGAAAAATCGTCCATCGTAAGCTGAAAATGCCATCGTATATCTAACTCAACGTAGGACCAAAACAACGCACCCAGCGTACAAACACGTTTCAAAACCAGAAGCATCCAAAAAACTAAATACGCGCGTAAATGTGCCGTGTGACGCAATCCCACTAGCAAAATGAAAATACCGCCTCAGCCACTTCAGCTTTCCATTCCTCCTTGAACTACTTCTACCCATCTCTCCGTACTACTCGTGGCTGCACAAATAGCGACTAATAAAAGCTCTTCAAAGGGGTAGGCGCATTCACGACAACGCGGATTCGTTAAGTCCGAAAATACTTCTAATAACCCTTCTGTTTTCTTCTCGGCTTCCCTCTCTCGATCTTAAATTCCGAGAGTAAACACCATTTTCGTACTGTTTACAATAACTTTTGTAACTTTCAATATCACATTTATTCCGCAGTTTTCATACAATCGCTTTGGAACTATTAACACTTCATGCGACGCTTATTGCTAAGCTAGGTAATTACTGCTATAATTTCCAGATATTGGAATGATTCTCATTTACATTTGATCGATTGGAAAACCGATGTTACACCTCAATACAGAGATAGGCGGTAAGGATATTGCTTTTCGCAATGGGGAACATTTAGCCATTGAGAACAGTAATGTCGGTTTCCCATCTAGTGCTGATCTACAGAACATGTCATCTAAAAGCAGTTCCATTTTCATTCTCGATGTGGATGAAGGTGTAATTGGCTTCGTCACTTTTTGCGTTGCCTTAAGGAAAGTATTCGCTAATAATTTCTCACTTGAAGAAGTGAAACAAGACTTTATTGATGACGCAGCGAAATTGTCATCGGATCCACTAAAATGGCTACACGATCAGGCAAGCCACGACGGGGGATTGTCTGACACAGTTGTAGGTTTCGTTCTGCCTGGGTTGGTGTTGCCGTTTTCAGCGCTGGCAATAAAGGCCGGTATCGAGGAGATTCGTGAAGCTTGGCATACCCATCTTGATTTAACTGAAAAACGGGGAAGAATTGAAGAAAGCCTTCAACGTTTACAGAGATCAAATTCTTCAGACGATTCACACAAATTAGATTTTTCAGACGATTTACAGAAGTTAGATTCTTCAGACGATTTACAGAAGTTAGATTCTTCAGACGATGTTTTTCTCCTACACGCAAAAAGAATCGAAACACAATCGTTGGCGATTATCGATACTGCTCTACAGCACAATTTTTATGCTGGCGGTATAGGTTGTGGCGCTTTGGTATCGGGCGGGACGCTTTTTACGAAAGCAGTCGTAGATATCACTTTATTAGCGGTGACTTTGTCGGTTCCGCAAACAGTCGCGTTAACAATAGCTACAACGGTGGTTGGAGGATTGGGAACTATTGTATTTGGGCCGGTGGCTGCCGTTGCTGCGCTAACACTAGGTGGAATTTTTGTTCATCAAGCCAGAATGGTGGGCAAGGATCTCGCTGAGGATCGCATAAAAATAGACGAATGTAATGAAGCAGATCCGTACGAAAAGTTCATTGCCCAGGAGCTTACGTGGCGGGAGAATTTCGCGGCTCGTTTTATGCGCTGGAACGCGGGTTTCCTCGGAGGCTCCTGCTTGGGCGTTCTAACCGCAGCTACAAAAGCAGCATTTGGCATTGCTGCTCTTGCTGGTTTTTCCGCGCTGCTATCCAATCCTGTGAGCTTTGCCGTACTTCTTGTACTGGGCATTATTGGAGGCGTCAGCATGTTCGCTTGCTGTTGGCAGTTCGTTATGTTAAGCGGCAAGGCTAAAAGACATGAATCATATCGAACGGGAGAAACGTCGTTTCTTGGGCGTCGTTTCGATGCGCTTCAAACAGTGCATTCTTCGATGCACCCTGACGAGAATGCAGCCCGCGCAGAAAGGGCCTTTGTATTTAACTTTGTTTCTTCACGAGACTCTGCAAGACAAGAATTCCTGCAGGCCAGAGCCGTTGATATGGACAGGTTCCGCGCATGGGAATTAGGCGACAGTGATGATAGACCCGCTGTTGCCCAGGTGAGCAAGAAAAGGCAGCGTTATAAAGACGTGCAGGCGTCAATGGCTGCCGTCGGAACTTACTTGGGCAATCTATTCGGTAACTTATTGAGCCGCGCGGGCAACCTATATAACAATGCGCACAAAGCAGCAATTGATCGAGCTACAGAAATACAGGGGGTACAGGCGGAGCTAGCTATCTTTGGTGTTGCGAAATGGATCGAGGGAAACTTGTTCGTCGTCAATACTTATTTTGTCAACCTATTGAGTAACATATTTACCAGTGCACATAAACCAGCACTTTATAAAGCAAAAGCAGTCTATGCACCATTGGCGGACGAGTTAACTGCCTATGGTCTTGCGAGGTGGTGGGAGAGTGACGATGAGCTTAAAAAAAAGGCTGATCGCGAGCAAGATCAGCGTAATTTATTAATCACCATGCTGACCCAGCAGAAAAATTTTCTAACTGCAAAACTTGATACTTACAAGAAAATTGAGTCCTATTTTTTTGCGTCTAAAGAATTGCCACCAGAAACAAAGCTTACATTCGAACAGGCTTGTAAGGAAGCTGAAAGCGATGAGCCGCGCCTTAACGAAATCAAAATTTTATTAACTAATTTATCGACTGATGAGCCGCTTAATCCCCTAAAAAGGGAATTCTTGCGACTACAGGGATTGGATACAAGCGAACTACGTGATGATGAGAATGCAACACGTGAACTTAATGACCTCTTTGCCGAGTATTTAGTAACAGATCTTACCGAAGAACTAGAGACTACTCGCGGCATTTTATTCGATCTGGAACGGCGTTCTTCTGATTTGCAAGACAAATATAGGAGAAATCAACGCTTAAATCTTGATGGCTCTTGAACAATTCTTGTGAAATTTTCTATTTTTACCCTTGCCGTTCAGTAGGTCAGAAATCGGCGGATTTCTTCGTCTGTCAAGGCAGAAGGGATAATATCCACGGCGATTGCATGAAGCCCGCCGAATTCTAGAAATATTACGATAATTACGAGGCAGGACCAATTCAAGGTCAATCACGCTAAACAAATTTGGAAACTTCGTAAAATTGTACGAAGCAGCATTTTCACAAAGGGACTGGTATAGGCATTCTAATACGCCGAGCTGTGCTACCACCCTGTGCAGCAAAACCGATATTAATCAGGCAACAGAAAAGATAAATAACATGGCATTATTCTTGACACTAATTGACTCAGAGAGGGAGATTCACGAGAAATACCGCCTGAAAAAATTTTAGTTACCACGACTGGTAACATTTTAAAGAAATTAAGTTAGAAATAACATCAGGGAAAACCCCAAAGCTGTGGAATTAAGGGCAGATGCAAAAGATAACTGGACGAAGAGGGACTTTATCGGCTCACAGTATGGAGGGGAGATTTAGGTTAACGATCCGTTAAAATGAGGGTGTAAATAATTTTGTGTAAACGGTCATTTAGCAGGAAACTGCACTTTTCTTAAAAGGATCAAAAATGACCGTACGCAAGAGCAAGCCTCAAAGT
>JAJNBE010000058.1 GCA_021155915.1 Solimicrobium sp.
CGGGACGGTAACAGGTCAAGATGTAACGGCAACCGGCACAGTAACAGGTCAGAATTTAACGGCAACCGGGACAGTAGCAGGTCAAGATGTAACGGCAACCGGCACAGTAACAGGTCAAGACATAACGGCAACAGGGACAGTAACTTCTAAACACGTAGTGGCAGAGACAGTAACGGCTAGTAAGTATGTGATAGAGACATTATCAGTTACAAACCTGTCAACACCTGGAAATATTACGGCGGGCGTTGTAACAATTAATGGCACAACCGGAAGAATCTCTGGTGTGGCGGCTGGCGTGGCCCCTAATGATGCCGTTAATGTTCAGCAATTGGAGGATTCGACAAAAATGTTATCCCGTGGAATTGCCAGTATGGCAGCAATGGCGAATATTCCTCAAGTTGACGTAGGTAAAGTAATCGCTGTTGGTATGGGCGTGGGTACTTACAACGGCGTGTCCGGAATTGCTGTTGGCGCGAGCGTGCGATTAGGGACAAACGGCATGGCAAAGCTTTCCATTGGTAGTGGCACAAGCGGTAAAGCAGTCGCAGGCGCTGGTATGGCATTTTCCTGGTAAAAAAAGATAAAGCTAGGTAAACCTCGGTAGAACCATAGCGAGCCAAAGACAAGACGCATGGGCGCAGCAACCGGAATGTACTGAGTACATGAGGAGTGCGAGCCCGCGCAATAGATTTTGTGCAGAGGTCTCTGAGCCATTTGCTCAGAAGCTGCTGGCTCTGGCGGGGGATCTCGCCACCTATTAAGAAATCTATTCTGAGCTATACACACTCGACCTTGCCCCCGGAGAACTTGGGATAATGCCTTCATCCTCTTTTTCAAATAGCACTTCTTTTCAGCAATTACAGTGCCATTACCAACAAATGCGCCAGCAAAATCTCGAAATTCGTCATCTATTTGATCAATCAGGTGATCGCTTTAGTCAATTCTCTTTGACCGCTGCCGGAATATTTCTAGATTATTCAAAAAATCAGCTCACAGAGAAGACGTTGAGCTTGTTAGTGGATTTGGCCCGTGAGCAAAAAGTAGAGCCTCAGCGTGATGCAATGTTTGCGGGAGAAAAAGTTAATTTTACGGAGCAACGTCCTGTTCTACATACCGCGTTGCGGTTACCTCAACATAGTACACATAATGTAGACGGTATTAACGTCAGTGCTGAAATTGATGCAGTATTGGGGCAGATGCAGACGTTTGTAGAGCAAGTGCACAATGGTGACTGGCGCGGCGCGACAGGGTTACTTATTACAGATGTGGTGAATATTGGAATCGGTGGATCGGATTTAGGGCCCAAAATGGTATGCGAGGCGTTGCGGTGTTACGCGCATAAAGGTATCCAAAACCATTTTGTTTCCAATGTGGATGGACACGCTCTGGATTCAGTGTTAAGCCGGGTCCGCCCAGCAACGACCTTATTTATTATTTCTTCCAAATCCTTCAGTACCGAAGATACCATGCTCAACGCCCATTCCGCGCGTAATTGGTTTTTGCAGCATTTTAGTGAAGAAAATTTATCACGTCATTTTGTGGCTGTTTCAAGTAATCGGGTAGCAGTGGAGGCCTTCGGAATTGATGCTATGAATCAATTCTATTTTTGGGATTGGGTTGGCGGACGTTATTCGCTGTGGTCTGCTATCGGATTGCCGATTGCTCTGGCGTTGGGCTTTTCGCATTTCCGTGCTCTTCTTGACGGGGCGCATGCAATGGATGTGCATTTTCAGCAAGCTCCTCCCGAACAAAATATGCCGATATTGCTCGCCTTAATTGGAATTTGGAATCGCGATATCTTAGGTTGCCGGAGTCTATCTATCGCGGCTTATCACCAAGATTTGCGGGCTTTTCCTAATTATCTTCAGCAATTGGACATGGAGAGTAATGGTAAGCAGATAGATCATCAGGGACGAATAGTGGAGGCGGCTACGGGCCCGATTATTTGGGGGGACGTGGGAACCAATGGGCAACATGCTTATTTTCAACATTTACATCAAAGTAGCGAAATAACACCGGTAGATTTTATAGCTGCATTACGTCCTCATCATCAGTTAGCCGAACATCATTTGGTATTGTTAGCCAATTGCTTTGCCCAGTCGCAAGCATTGATGCGCGGCAAGAATGCGCAGGAAGTTGCCGAAGAAATGAGTGCTCAAGGACTGTCCAGCGATGATATTGCGCGGTTAGCACCGCATCGACGGTTTACAGGGAACCGGCCCAGCAATACAATTTTGTTAGATGAACTGAGCCCGGCGAAACTGGGGGCTTTGATTGCGTTATATGAACACAAAGTAGCCGTACAGGGGTTTTGTTGGGGAATTAACAGTTTTGATCAGTGGGGTGTGGAATTAGGAAAAGTATTAGCCAAGGTGATTGAAGCCGATTTGCGTTCTGGAACCCCAGGATCCTCTCATGATAGCTCAACACAAGGGTTAATCGGCAAAGCGCTTTCTGCTGGTAATATGGTAGACTTGTCCTCCTGTTAGAGTGCTTATAGTTGGCTTAAGCATACGCCAGACTGAGCTTAATTAATTTGGATGGACTTATTGCTATACAGGCATGGCGAGTCATCTACTCCCTATATAAAACTTCCCTTCAAAAGGGACGATCCGCATTTTGCATAGAACCGTTAAATTTTTACAAGACTGCTTTGTTTGGTAAGCGTTCCCAGTTATGAATAAAAAAGTATTTATCAAAACCTTCGGCTGTCAGATGAACGTCTACGACTCAGACAAAATGGCTGATGTACTTAATTTGTCCGACGGAATGATCAAGACAGATACCGTGGATGATGCCGATGTCGTGTTATTAAATACGTGTTCTGTTCGCGAGAAAGCACAAGAAAAAGTATTTTCTGATTTAGGTCGCCTGCGAGAATTAAAGCTTAAACGTCCTGAATTAATAATTGGTGTGGGCGGTTGTGTTGCGTCACAAGAAGGGGCCACCATCATTAAGCGCGCTCCTTACGTAGATGTGGTTTTTGGCCCGCAAACATTACATCGCCTGCCGCAAATGTTGAACCAACAGCGTATTACCGGGCAATCTCAAGTCGATATCAGTTTTCCTGAAATAGAAAAGTTTGACTATCTTCCTCCCGCCAAAGTGGACGGCCCCACGGCTTTTGTTTCTATTATGGAAGGTTGTAGCAAATATTGTAGTTACTGCGTTGTGCCTTACACGCGGGGTGAAGAGGTGTCCCGGCGGTTTGAGGATGTATTGGCTGAAGTAGCCGGCTTAGCCGCACAAGGTGTAAAGGAAATTAGTTTTCTTGGTCAAAATGTGAATGCCTATCGTGGTGTAATGAGCGACGGAGAAGTGGCGGATTTTTCTTTGCTGATTGAGTATGCGGCAGAAATCCCCGGTATTGAGCGCATTCGTTTTATTACTAGCCATCCTAAAGAGTTCACGCAACGGCTAATCGATACCTACGCTAAAGTACCTAAATTGGTTGACCATTTGTATCTACCCGCACAGCATGGTTCTGATCGCATTTTGGCTGCGATGAAGCGGGGCTATACTGTGCTGGAATACAAATCTGTGCTGCGCCGTTTGCGTGCAGTGCGTCCCAACATGTCGATCTCATCTGATTTTATTGTCGGCTTTCCGGGGGAGACAGAAGCCGATTTTGATGCCATGATGAAATTGATAGATGATATTGGATTTGATAATAGCTTTAGTTTTATATTTAGTCCTCGTCCGGGAACACCTGCTGCCAATTTGGCAGACGATACGCCACATGCGGTAAAGCTGGCACGGTTACAACGTTTACAATCGGTGATTAACCATAACGTTAAACGGTATAGCAATGAGATGATCGGTAGCGTGCAAACCGTGCTGGTAGAAAGCCCCACGGTTAAAGATGCCAACGAGCTACAAGGTCGCACTGAGAATAACCGAGTCGTTAATTTTCCTGGTGGAGCTGATTTGATTGGGCAATTGGTAGATGTAAAAATTACCCAAAGTTACAACTTTTCACTGCGTGGCGAACTAATCCTGAACCATCTACACGCTGATGAGCCTGAACCTATGCTGTGAATAGAAATTAAGCGTGAAAAAAAAGACTAACATACAAAAATTTTCTCCCGAGCAGCCTCTAGATAACGTGAAATTAGCGGCGCTGTGTGGACCTATGGATGCCAACTTGCGTCAGATTTCTGCTGCGCTAGACGTGTCTATTTTTCGTCGCGGCGAACAATTTATTGTCAGTGGAGAAAATGCCGGACAGGCGGTGGCTTTATTAGAAAAGTTTTATCAAACCTCTAAAAGAGAGATTACGGTGGATGAGGTACAGTTGGCGTTAGTGGAACAACGCAGTCATTTGAGCTCAAAAGCATTGCCCGCCATACTCAGTAGCGAAATAACGCCGGATGCCACACCTTCTGAACTTAGTCCTGTTCTAAAAACTCGTCGTGCTGACTTACGAGGTAGAACTCCGCATCAAATTCAGTATCTCAATTCTATTATGGAATGCGATATCACTTTTGGCATTGGACCCGCTGGGACAGGTAAAACCTACTTGGCGGTAGCGTGCGCAGTGGATGCCCTCGAGCGCGATATCGTAAAAAGGATAGTGCTAACACGGCCGGCAGTAGAGGCCGGCGAGCGACTGGGTTTTTTGCCGGGTGATCTGGCACAAAAAGTGGATCCCTATTTGCGCCCTTTGTACGACGCCTTGTATGATTTACTGGGCTTTGACCGGACTCAGAAATTATTTGAAAAACAGGCGATAGAAATTGCGCCATTGGCTTATATGCGCGGCCGTACCTTAAACCATGCATTTATCATTTTAGATGAAGCGCAAAATACCACGCCGGAGCAAATGAAAATGTTTTTAACGCGTATTGGCTTTGGCAGTAAAGCGGTGGTCACTGGGGATGTGACACAGATCGATTTGCAGCGAAGTCAACAGAGCGGATTGATTGATGCCAGTAACGTGTTAAGCGATGTGAGGGGCATTGCCTTTACGCGCTTTACCAGTGTGGATGTGGTGCGTCATCCATTAGTGGCGCGTATTGTTGATGCATATGAAAATGCGACCAAGTTGGCCGGACCATCAATTGGCATTACCTCGAAGAAAAATGTCAGAAAAATGTAATTTAACACTAACGCTGCAATTTCCTGATAAGCGTTTTCAAAAGCTGTTATCGAAGAAGATGTTGAAGAGGGTTGTGCAAGCTGCGCTCTTGTCTCCGACTTTGGGCGCTGAAATAACACTACGGTTTGTTACTGCGGAAGAAGGAAGAGCGCTTAATCGGAATTACCGCGGTAAAGATTACGCTACTAATGTGCTTACATTTTCTTACAGCGAAGACTCTGCTAAGAGTGCCACTCGAGCTGATATTGTTTTATGCACGGATGTGTTATTACAGGAAGCCGTAGAACAGAACAAATCCGTTGTCGATCACACTATTCATCTAATCGTCCATGGTATGTTACATGCACAAGGGTATGATCACATGCAGGAAGAGGATGCCATTGAAATGGAAAGTTTGGAAACAGAAATTTTAGCCGTTTTGCATGTGAAGAATCCCCATGAAGTTCATGTTCGTTAAACGCCATGGTTATAGCAATTTAACGTAATTTTTTAATTCGATTCTTGTGTTTGTATATACATATTATTATTGATAAATAGTCGACTGCTGTCACTATTTAATAGTTCAATCTCATATTCTTTCGTAACGTCTAACTTGATTGTTTTCGATTCAGTAATAGATGCAGAGAATACAGCTGAGGCTTTTAGATTTGCCACGGGAGTCTTATCTTTATCTTTTGCTTGCAATGCGGTCTCCATAGTTACTTTGATTACACTGGGGTTCTTATCATCACGATGATATGTCATTTTCGGTGTCGTCGAGTGAAGGATATCTGTATAGCTGCCCTCCGCCTCTTGTTTCATGACAAGTTTATTTCTTGCGACTCCCATAGTTCCAATTTTGTAACGTTGGTCCGTACAAACGTTATAGAATATGGCGTCTGCAGGTTTCAACCTTTTTAGCGCGCGTTGAAATTTAAGGTCGTCACCTGGGAATTCCAAGGTAACCCTAAAGTTGATCATGTTTGTTAGGGATGCTTTTTGACGGCGCCCCAGTTTATTCATTTCATCTATATAACTTCTTGCTTCCGGATCTTTGGTATCGATATTGTGGCAGAGGAATTCATGCACTAACATTTGTTGAGCGATGGGTAAGTTGCAAAAATTCTCATAAGATCCCTTTATATCATCCTTTAACCGAGCTATAAGTCTTGGCTCAAAATTAGTGATTACCATTATCCTATATCGCTCTTGCGTCATAATTGTGCTGTCAACTTTGGTTGTGCCATCAAGCTCATTCGTGACTTGGTTGGTTTCGGGAAAAAACTCTTTTGTCCTATGTAAATCCCGTTTTATTTGATTACAGAACCCTATATCGTCAAAACTAATTTCATCATATGCCACTGATTCGCCAGCTTCCCTGATGTCCTGATCAACTTTTTCCAAAAACGCCTGCGGGTCATTAGCTGCCTCGTGCAAAGCCTTAAAGTCCGTGAAGCGTTGGAAATCCTTAAAATTTCCTTTTAATTGGTACTCGCCGAAGTTCTTCAACGTAGGTTCAAAGAGTGAATCCATTAATACGAGGGAATTTTCAAACTTCATGGTTGCAATATGGGAGTCTGATAAGGAAACGGTAACTAGGGAATCCCCATGGTCGTGTCCTATCTTAAGTTTTAAGGCAGCCCTAAATTGCTCTCCATCATCGGCTAGTTTAGCTAGCTCCCAGATTTTTTGTTGGAATGATAAACTATTGTCCGCATGGACGATGTCGTATAGGCCGGTTATGGCTGCAGCATGATCCGTAATCCTGAAAAAATCACCCAATTTCTGATACCAAAATCGATTTCCAATAGCCTGATCTTTGTTATCAGCGGTTAAAACGCTCAACACAGATTGTCTTGAAACGGATGTTTGGGCGTTATTTATCGTAATGTTAAAGCTCATATCAGCCTTCTTTAATAAGTATGTAGCGCTAAGTCGAAAAAGCCTTGATATAAAAAGAACAATGGCTTTTCATTGGAGAGATAGTTAAGTCTTTAGAGACAGTATGTGAGATTTGGAACGAGAAACCTATTGTGGATATCACGTATCGATTATGTAAAACTCTGATGTTTTGCCAATTTTGGAAGGATTTTCTAGGTAATTACGGGGTTTGTTCGGGCATGCGGCCTATCCTATAAGAGAAACCTCCGCACAATCATAGCGGGCGAGCCAATGACAAGTCGCCTGCAGCGGAGCAGCCGAAATATACTTCAGTACGTCAGGATTGCGAGCACGACGTTACGCCTGTATTTGGCCCATGCAATAGATTGTGCAAAGGACTCTACAATCTGTTTTTCAGGAACAACGCTCGAAGCATTGCATATGCCACTCCGACTCGCTCTGAGATGTGCGAGAGGTGGCCATCTAATAGTGGTTTCTTGCTTAACTTGATGGGTATTGACGCGAGGACATCTGATTAAATTGAACTAGATGCTATTGAGTTCATCATTGATAATGATTTTCCGTATTAATTTCATCTATTTTGCGTTTACGTTTGAGGCGAGTTAAACAATCTGAACGAAAGCCTAACTGAAAAGAAAAAACTAAGTCTTATTCTGAGCAGATTCGATTGAATCTGCCGGAGCAGCAGTGGCCTTTTTAAACCAGGGTGCAATTAATAAACCAATTTCGTACAGTAAACACATGGGAACAGCCAGCAATAATTGGCTCGTAACATCGGGAGGCGTGACAATTGCGGCGATGACGAAAGCGCCCACTATGATATAGGGACGCAGCTCTTTTAATCGTGCCACCGTGATGATACCCATCCGAACGAGCACAATGACAATAATAGGTACTTCAAAAGTTACGCCGAATGCCAAGAACATGGTTAAGACGAAGTCGAGATAACTTTCAATATCGGGCGCGAGTGCAATTGACTTGGGGGCGAATTGATTGACAAAGGTAAACACGACGCGAAACACGAAGAAATAACAAAATGCCATGCCAGCCATGAATAGGGCCGAAGAACCGACAACCAGTGGTGCCACTAATTTTTTTTCATGGGCGTACAACCCAGGAGCTACAAACGCCCACACTTGGTACAGTACCCATGGCAAAGAAATGATTAACGCTACTACCAGTGTAATTTTAACGGGAATCAAAAAGGGAGTGATGACACCCGTGGCGATCATATGGGCGCCGGCTGGTAAGGCCTGCATCATCGGTGCGGCGAGTAAATCAAAAATGGATGATGCAAACGGCATTAATGCTAGAAAAACGGCAATAACAACCAGGGAGATACGTACCAGACGATCGCGCAATTCGATGAGGTGAGAAATAAAACTAGCGGCGGATTCGTTTTCAGGCATAAGGAAAATGAGGTCTAATAGAACGAGGAAGAAGCGGCGGAGTTAGCCTTTGGTCGATATTTCGCAACGCGCGCTGAGCCTGAAAGAATACGGTATTTTCTTCCCTGTTGCTGTTTATACCAAGCGGGAAGTGCCGAACTACGGATGAGTTTTTTGCGACGAAACTCGCTCGCTTTGCGAGCAAAGTGGTTTTCTTCAAAAAATACATGGGGTAGGGTGGCGCCCTCCTGGCTATTATTTGCAATTGAGCTAATGCTTTGCGCCGCTTCCGCCATTTCCATTTCTTTGGTAAGCCCGGATCTCAATTCCGAGGCAGCCTCTTCCATTTCTTGCTGCAGCTTGCGTAATTCGTCCAGCTCCATTTCGCGCCCTACTTCCGCTTTCACTTCATTCAAATAACGTTGCGCGCGGCCGATTAACGAGCCGGCCATACGAGCTACTTTGGGCAGTTTTTCTGGCCCAATAACCATCAACGCAACGACACCAATTACCGCTAATTTGGCTAAACCCAGATCAATCATGATTTCCGCTCATAGAATCCAGAGATCCGTTGAATCACCCCACAATATTGATGGTGAAATTTAACTACTCTTTGGTTACCTGTCCTCTGTCTTCCGTTTGGTATCAACGTCCACAGTAGAGGCATCAGCAACCGGTGTTGAGGTCGGCGGTTTCGGCTCCTCGTCATTTTTCATACCGTCTTTGAAACCTTTTATCGCTTTACCTAAATCAGAACCAATATTGCCGAGCTTTTTGGTGCCAAATACCAGCATCACAATTACCAGAACAATCAGCCAATGCCACACACTAAATGAACCCATTACCATTCCTTTTCGTCTATATTGATCACTTATTTTTGGTTGCCAAAGTATCCTCGGAAAGCACTATCTTACTTGCTCCAGGGCTTGGTGCCACCGATAAGATGTATATGTAAATGATACACTTCTTGCCCGCCGTCTGGACCAGAATTAATTAGTGTTTTATACCCGCCGTAAGGACTTCCTTTATTATCTGACTTGACGCTACAACCGTGCTGCTCCGCTAACTTCGGTACCAGAGCAAGCATTTTGCCGAGCAATCCGGTTTCGTGGTCGGTGCAGTCAGACAAGGTCGAAATATGTTTTTTAGGAATAAGTAATAAATGCACGGGCGCAATTGGGGAAATATCCTTGAATACGAGCAACTCGTTATCTTCATACACTTTATCAGAGGGGATTGTGCCGGCGGCGATTTTGCAGAAAAGGCAATTTTCCATGGATCATCTCTTTACTTTAAGGTAAATTCATCTTCATCGCGGCGTTTATCTTTACGGGCTGCTTTCTCTTCAATTCCAGAAATGCCTTCGCGTCGGATAAGCTCATCCAAAACTGTCTGCGGTGAGATTCCAAATTGCGCTAACATGACCAGTGAATGAAACCACAGATCGGCGCACTCATAGATCAAGCTGCTATTGTCCCCGGATACACGTGCATCTTTGGCTGCCATAACGGTTTCCGTCGCTTCTTCACCAATTTTCTTGAGAATTGCGTCGTCACCTTTGGCAAATAAACGCGACACGTATGACTTGTCGGGATCACCCCCTTGGGCCAATTTGCGTGATTCTATGAGATTGGCCAGACGCTGTAGCGTTTCACTCATTGCGGATTTCCTATTTAATCTTCTTCTAAATCAGTTAGAACCGGCTCAACGATTTGCCATTCAGCCCGGGCTCCGCTTTCGGTCACAACGAGCTGTTGAAAAAAACAGGAGTGACGACCGGTATGACAGGCAATATTGTCTACCTGTTTAACGTTGAGGAGTATTACGTCAGAATCGCAATCTAGCCGGATATCGAGCACTTTTTGAATGTGACCAGATTGCTCCCCTTTATGCCATAATTTTTTACGGGAACGGCTCCAAAAAACCGCTTCACCTATTTCAACTGTCTTTTCTAATGCATCCCGGTTCATCCAAGCAAACATCAGCACATCTTTAGTTTCTGCTTGTTGAACGATAACGGGAACTAAGCCGTGTTCATTCCAGTGTACTTTATTCAACCAGCTACTGGTATTTTTCACTGCAATGACATTCTTTACTACCATACCAACCTCATCGGAACGCCGCGTTCCGCCATATATTCTTTTGCTTCCTTAACTGTGTGATGTTCATAATGAAAAATACTTGCCGCTAAAACCGCATCAGCACGACCTACCTGAATACCATCTACCAAATCCTGTAAATTACCTACGCCGCCTGAGGCAATAACCGGAATTGTAATAGCATCTGAAACGGCGCGGGTGAGAGCCAGGTCAAAGCCGGATCGGGTACCATCCTTATTCATGCTGGTGAGTAAAATTTCACCAGCACCCAATTGTTCTAATTGACGAACCCATTGCACGACATCCAACCCTGTCGCATTGCGACCACCGTGGGTATAGACTTGCCAACTATTTGGTGTGACTTGTTTCGCATCCACAGCAACTACTATGCATTGAGAACCGAATTTCCTTGCGGCATCTGCCACTAACTGAGAATTACTGACTGCGGAACTATTCATACTCACTTTGTCAGCGCCCGCATTGAGCAAGCGGCGGACGTCTTCAATTACGCGCACACCGCCGCCCACAGTTAGGGGAATAAATACCTGGGAGGCCACTGCTTCAATGATGGGTAGAATAAGATCTCGCTGATCTGACGTAGCGGTAATATCCAAAAAAGTGATTTCATCTGCACCCTGTGCATCGTATCGGCGCGCAATTTCGACGGGGTCTCCCGCATCGCGTAATTCTGTAAAATTAACACCTTTAACTACTCTCCCCGCTGTAACATCTAAACAAGGAATGATTCGTTTTGCTAACGTCATTTTATTCGCTTAGTTGATCAGCACGCGCTTGCGCAGTTTGTAAATCCAGCGTTCCTTCGTAGATGGAGCGTCCGCAAATGACTCCTTCAATTCCTTCATCCTGAACAGCACAAAGTGCTTCTACGTCTGCTAATACATGAATTCCGCCGGAAGCAATAATCGGAATGCTGACGGCTTGTGCTAACTTAACCGTCGCTTCAATATTCACGCCGCCCATCATGCCATCACGTCCGATATCCGTATAGATAATCGATTCAACACCATAGCCTTCAAATTTTTTTGCCAGATCGATCACTTCATGACCGGATAATTTACTCCACCCGTCAGTCGCAATTTTGCCCTCTTTCGCATCTAATCCAACAATTATCTGACCAGGAAAAGCGCTACACGCATCATGTAAAAAGCCGGGACTCTTTACCGCGGCTGTACCGATGATGATGTAACTTAAGCCATTGTTTAGGTAACGATCTATGGTATCTAGATCACGAATTCCGCCACCTAACTGAATGGGGATTTCATCCAACTCGTTTTCCTCAGCATACGTTTGCACTACTTCGATAATCGATTTGATGGCTGCTTCGTTTTTCGGCTTGCCAGCAAACGCGCCATTTAAGTCGACTAAATGCAGCCGGCGCGCACCTTGTTGCAGCCAGTGAAGCGCCATATTACTCGGATCCTCCGAAAAAATCGTGGCTTGATCCATATCACCTTGTTTCAGGCGAACACAATGACCGTCTTTGAGGTCTATAGCAGGGATGAGCAGCATAGTAGTTGGTTATTAGTTATTAGGAATTAAAGGGAAGAAATTAGTTTAAATAGTATTTGATTGCAGCTATGGTTTTTTTCCTAAGGTTTCCAAGTCGCAAAATTTTTATACAGCTGTAGACCAATTGCAGCACTTTTTTCAGGATGAAATTGCGTCGCAAAAATATTATCTCGGGCAACCGCGCTGGCGAATGGTTGGCCATAATTGGTCCATCCGGCAATATGTGCGAGATTGGTAGGAATCGCGTAATAACTGTGCACAAAGTAGAAATAGCTTTGATCTGCCACCCCTGTCCAGAGCGGATGGGGCTGTTCGTGAGCGACCCCCTGGCTCACTCGATTCCAACCCATTTGCGGCACTTTAAAACGCGACCCATCTTCCTGAATTTGTCCAGATAAATCAAACTTGTGGACCTTCCCCGGCAACAGGCTGAGCCCTTTTGTTGCGCCTTCTGCGCTCCAGTCGAATAACATTTGTTCGCCAACACATACACCAAATAAGGGTTTATTTCGTGCGGCCTCTATTAATGCTTCGTGCAAACCAGATTCTTCCAAACAAGACATGCAGTCCGGCATTGCGCCCTGTCCTGGCAATACCAAACGATCTGCTTGTTTAATATCAGCAATTTCACCTGAGATGAGTACGTGTGCATCCGGCGCGGCGGCATGCAAAGCTTGAGCGACAGAACGTAGATTACCCATACCGTAGTCAACGACGACTATTTTATTCACTATAGACTACCTTTGGTTGATGGGATCATGCCTAATGAACGCGGGTCTCGCTCCACTGCCATACGCAAGGCCCGACCAAAGGCCTTAAATACCGTTTCACACTGATGATGTGCATTTTCTCCACGCAGATTATCAATGTGCAAGGTTACCAATGCATGATTAACAAAACCCTGAAAAAATTCGTGAGTTAGATCAACGTCAAATCCACCAATCATCGCACGCTTAAATGGCACATGAAACTCTAATCCCGGGCGTCCTGAGCAATCAACTACGACCCGGGATAATGCTTCGTCTAACGGAACATAGGCGTGTCCATAGCGGCGGACACCGGATTTATCGTGCATTGCCAATGCAAATGCTTGCCCCATGGTGATGCCGACGTCTTCTACCGTATGGTGCGCGTCGATGTGCAGATCGCCCACGGCATCAATGTCTAAATCAATTAAACCATGACGGGCGATTTGGTCTAGCATGTGATCTAAAAAAGGAACGCCTGTGTTAATTTTTTGCTGTCCGGTACCGTCGAGATTAAGAGCAACCCGAATTTGAGTTTCATTGGTATTACGAGTTACTTCTGCAAAGCGTGGCTTAGCTTGTTCTTTGGATTGTTGCGCTTGCATGATTGGTTATACGCTCATAAGAAAGAGAGTCATTTTAACGCTTTTATTTCGTCGGGTGGGCACAAAGAATGTTACATAGCACTTGGATAAACAGCTGGTTCTCTGCTGGAGTACTTACCGTCACCCTCAAACAATCCGCTAACAACACGTGCGTCCTACTAACATTTTTAACTAAAATTTTATGTTCAATTAACTGGTTAAAAACCTGTTCTGCATTAATTAGGCTGTCTGATATTTTAATCAATAAAAAATTGGCTTCTGACGGGTAAACAAACAAGTTCGTGTGCGCATCAGATAGCTTTTTCAAGTCGGAAATTAACACGCTGCGTTCTGCGCGGATCTGTTGCGCTTGTGCATGGAATAGAGACATATGATCGAGCAAAAATCCCATCGCCGCTTCGGTTAGCACATTCACATTGTAGGGCGGACGTACTTTTTCAAATTCGGCTAATAGTGCGGGTGAAGCAGACATATATCCTAAACGTAAACCCGCTAAACCCATTTTGGATACGGTACGCATCACAACTAGATTAGCAAATTCGGGTAAGCGTGGCATCATACTTCCCGGTGCAAAGGGGTGGTAGGCTTCGTCGACCACCACTAAACCTATGTCGGCCATAGCCTTTATGAGTTGAATAATTTGTTCTTCAGGGATCCAATTTCCGGTGGGATTATTTGGGTTGGCTAAATACAGCACGGAGGGTCGATGTAGCTCAATCGCTTCAAACATCGCGGGCAAATCTAAACGTAAATCTGCTTGAAGGGGTACGCCAACGAATTGTACGCCGGCTAACTGAGCGGAAACCGCGTACATCACAAAAGTAGGTACTGGCGCCAATATTATTGCATGCGGTTTCGCACAAGCTACGGACAACATCGAGATTAGCTCATCAGAACCATTCCCTAAAATGACATCATATTTAGAAGGAATGCCAAACTGATGACAAATCTTTTGCTTTAAAACGCGATAGGTGGGAATGGGATAACGATTCAATGTAACTTCGGCAAGATATGCGCCAAGCTGCGCTCGGATTGATGCGGGCAGCCCATACGGGTTTTCCATTGCATCCAGTTTTACCATATTGCTCGCGTCCGGCACGTGATACAAGGTTTTCGCCAGAATTTCAGCTCGGATCACGCGCTCAGTTAATGACCCCGACGGCTCATTTTTCATCGAGGTCACCTTTCAAGCGCAACTCAGCAGAACGCGCATGCGCTTGCAACCCTTCACCGTAAGCCAAAACAGCCGCGACCTTACCCAAAGTTTGGGCGCCTGCTTCGCTGATAGTAATCATGCTGCTGCGTTTCTGAAAATCGTAAACGCCCAACGGGGAAGAAAAACGTGCCGTGCGTGATGTGGGTAAAACATGGTTCGGACCTGCACAATAATCACCCAACGCTTCTGAAGAAAAACGGCCTAAAAATAATGCACCACCATGGCGAATTTTTGCCGCCCACTGTGCTGGATTTTCAGTAGAAATTTCAACGTGCTCGGCAGCGATAGAATTAGCGATGTCACAGGCTTCATCCATGTCCCGCACCAGAATTAATGCACCACGATTGGCTAATGAAGTACAGATAATTTCTTTACGTGGCATGGCATCTATCAAGCGATGCATGCTGCGTTGTACTTCGGCGATATAGTCCGCGTTTGGGCATAACAAAATGGATTGCGCTAATTCATCATGCTCTGCTTGTGAAAACAAATCCATCGCTATCCAGTCTGGATTGGTTGTTCCATCACACAGCACTAAAATTTCTGATGGGCCAGCAATCATGTCTATGCCTACCGTACCAAATACACGACGTTTGGCGGCGGCTACGTAAGCGTTACCTGGACCAACAATTTTATCAACCGCAGGAATCGTTTCAGTCCCATATGCCAACGCCCCAATGGCTTGTGCGCCGCCAATCGTAAAAATTCTATCGACACCGGCCAAAAAAGCTGCTGCTAATACCAACGGATTTTGAACGCCATCTGGCGTGGGTACTACCATAATTATTTCCGCGACACCGGCAACTTTGGCAGGAATGGCGTTCATTAAAACGGAGGAAGGATATGCTGCCTTACCTCCAGGTACGTAAATGCCTACACGGTCCAGTGGTGTCACCTTTTGTCCTAACATAGTGCCGTCAGCTTCCGTATAACTAAAACCGGCTGAGCCACATTCTTGTTGTTGTGTTTGATGATAGGCACGTACGCGCTCTGCGGCAATCGTTAAGGCATTACGACGCTCTGGTGTTAGTCCATTAAATGCATTTTGCATTTCCTCATAGCTAATCTCCAATTCTGCGATGGAACTTGCTGTTAGCCGATCGAAGCGCTTTGTGGCAGCTAATACCGCAGTATCGCCATGTTGCTTTACGTCTGACACTATTTTAGCCACCGCGCGTTCAATGGTTTCATCCTGATTGGATTCAAATGCCAACAGGGCAGTAAGTTTTTTTTGAAAATCTAAGTCGGTGGAGCTTAGTTTAGCGATATTGAAAGTGGAAGACGCAGACATAAAGAGTTTTTCGCAGAGTAAGTTTTGTGTAGCAAAGGTTTTCTAGTCCGCATCCGGAATGTGCTGGCTTTGCACGGCTAGTTTCCCTGGCACCAAAGGATTTATGTTTTCGTGCCCGCGCGGTTTAATCGAAATGTTACCAATAAAAATTGTGCTAATTTTAAACGGAAAAGAGGCGTGCCACGACACTGATGCTGATTCTGGACCACAGACTTGTGCGCAAAAAATTGCGGTACTACAACCTGATTATGAAAAAATTACTATTGATAAAAACTCCAGTATGTCGGATAATAATCGACATACTGGAGTTTTCTAATGAAGATAGAGACCGTACGTAAACTAGCAGAGAGGGAGGAAATTGATTACCAATTTCTGCTCTCCTTACTCACAGAGTACGCGCATCCGAGGGACAAAATATCTGCCTGGTTAAATTCGGGTGAATTAATTCGAGTTAAAAAAGGGCTTTATATTTTTGGTAAACAATGTGCCCTCATACCCTATTCCCTTGAAGTATTGGCAAACCTCATCTACGGCCCATCGGCCATTTCACTGACTTATGCTCTAGCATTTTATGGGCTAATACCAGAGCAGGTAACTACGATCACCAGCATTACCAACAAACGAAATAAAGCTTTCTCAACATCCGTTGGTCAATTTACCTACCAGTATTTAAACCTAACTAAATACCCAGTCGAGATAGAGCTTGCAAAATATTCAAAGCAAACTCATTTTTTGATTGCCTCGCCGGAAAAAGCCCTTTGCGATCATATTCATTTAACAGACCGAAACATGAAATTAACCACATTAGAGGAAGTTGATCGTTATTTATTATATGACCTGAGAATAGATGAATCTGCTCTGCGCACATTTCGTGTCGGCAAGCTCAATAATATTAGTAAAGTATACCAAGATGAAAGATTGGTTTTGCTAACTAATTACATTAAAAAACGAAAGGCATAATCCTAGTTTCCTCAGTTGACCGCTTCTTAGCTTCGAAAACAGATTGGATTCATTGAGGGTTTCGCACTTTAATTACTTCGCCATTTACTACTTCGCTATTCAAGTGAGAACGCTACAGGTTCAATGATCCTAGACATAATGTATTGACCTACCGCACTTCAAGCGACATGGATTATGCTTGAGGTTCCGTAAAACCAAAGGCGCAGAGCCAAAATTGAAGGGGTA
>JAJNBE010000119.1 GCA_021155915.1 Solimicrobium sp.
TTGAATTACTTTTACATCAATCTTTCCTCCTGTACCGGTGGTAGAAGCGGTGGAAATGGGGGTTAAAGCCACTTGTTGCACCGATACCGAGGAAGAGAAAGCGGAAGAAAATGGAGCCATGATATTTTTAGGAGTTTAGTTAATAAAGTTTGATTTACTTAATCTATAGGGAGCGCCGCCGTAGGCGAGAGCTGCTATCACGGTATGCCATCCGGACAGGGGCCTTTAGGGAGGCTTATCAGAGTCTGCTGAGCAGTAATTATGCAGATCATAACGGCAAGAAAAATGCAGGGATATTGGGGATAACCACAATATCCGTCTTAAGTTATAAGGAAAAAATAGCGCTGATTATTGCAGAAGAGCGTAATTTTGCTTTCTATTTCGCCAGGTCTTTTGGAACTTTAGGAACTTTTCGATTGCTGCGCTCCGTTCTCTAGTCTTCAGCTCGCTTACCGTGCACGCTCTGGTCTATTGAGAACTAACACTTTATTTTGATAACTAATTGAAGTTATTGATAACTTATCGACCTAATAATTTAGTCGTTGGGGCGAGGGTGTTGATTTCGAAAGCACTCGCTGCCACTGGGCTTCTCCCTGAGCATGACGGTGCTCAGATTTCCGCGGAAATTGAAATTATATCAAACAAGTACAGGCTTCAAAAGCAATGTTCCATGGCGGGAAAAGTTTCTTCTTTAACATCACCCACATAGGCTTTTATCGCACTGTCGATACCGATTTGACCTTCCATAAAATTTTTAACAAATCGGGCTTTCTTGCCATTAAAAACCCCCAGCAAATCATGCATGACTAATACCTGGCCTGAACAATCAGGCCCCGCACCAATGCCTATAGTAGGAATAGTTAATGAGCTGGTAACTTGTCGGCCCAGCTCTCTGGGAATGCCTTCTAAAACTAATAGATCAGCACCCGCAGCTTGAACACCCTGTGCATCTGTCAGTAATAACTCGGCGGCTTCGTTCGTTTTTCCTTGCACTTTATATCCCCCCATTTTGTGCACAGACTGCGGTGTTAATCCCAAATGTGCACATACGGGTACAGAGCGTTCGGTTAGAAATTGAATAGTCGGCGCCAGCCAGGTTCCGCCTTCCAATTTAACCCGTGCGACGCTACTGGTGTGATAAACCATTTCCGCCATAGTAACGGGTAGGGTGGAAGTATGACCTTGGCAAACCATGCCGAGTGAATCGCCGACTAATAAGACGTCGACTCCACAACGATTCATGAGTGCTGAAAAGCTTGCGTCATAACAAGTGAGCATGGCGATTTTTTCTCCCTGCTCCTTCAGCTTAAGTAAATGCGGAACGGTGACTATTTTTTCATTTGAATGATCCAAACTGGCCATAATATTTCTCCGGAGATCGGCTTGCAGATATTGGTTAGCGGTTATTGAGGCTTATTTAATTCTTTGAATAGCTTGATGCGGTAAACCTGCCAGCAAAGATTGTGCAGAACCGAATGAGGGAATGCTTACTTCTGAAGCAATCTCAATTAAGGGTAAAAGCACAAATGCGCGTTGCGTCAGACGTGGATGAGGAATTTGCAGCTTGTCAGTGCTTAGAATAAGCTGCTCATACAGCAGTAAATCGAGATCCAACGTGCGTGGCGCATTTTGGTAATGACGAGTACGACCGAATCGGTTCTCAACGGTATGCAATTCTGATAGCAATTCTTCTGGATTCAATTTGGTATCAAGTTCGACAACCGCGTTCACGTAACTGTCGCCTTCCGCATCGATCGGAGCGGATAAATAAAGGCTGGAAGAACGTATTAATTTCGTCGACGGTAGTTTGTCGAGCTCGATGATGGCGCGGCGGATTGTTGCTTGTGAGTTCCCTAAATTCGAGCCAAGGGCGATATAAGCGCATTTACCTACGTGAGTCATTTCCGCTGAAGTACTTGCTGAACTACCCGCCGTACGGTTCACTGAACTGCTCGCCGAAGCGCTCGCCGAAGCGCTCGCCGAAGCGCTCGCTGTACTTTTCATTGGACTAGCGGCTGAATTACTCATGAGAGTACTCATCATTCTACTGCCGTCTTTTTAGAGCGGCGCCGACGCTTTTTTGGTGCAGCACTAGTTGTCTCGACCCCTTCCACTACCTGATTAAACGAGGACGTATTTTCGTTTTCCGTCATATCTGGCATTAGCGGCGCTGCTTTTTTTCCGGTACGTGATTTGCCTTTTGATAATGCTGTCGATTTTTCTGTCATTATCTCGTCGCGCTCCGCAAAGTCAGCAGCAAAAAATGCTGTCCACCATGACGCAATTTCTGGTTCAGTTTCACCCGACGCGGCGCGCAAAATTAAGAAATCTAATCCCGCTCTGAAGCGTGGGTGTTCAATTAATCGATAGGGCGATTTTCCGCTGCGGCGCTCGAACCGGGGCTGCAGCGCCCAAATGTCGCGCATATCTGAACCAATACGACGTTGTATTGCCAGGGATTCTGTTTGCGTTTGCAATACGTCGTCTGCCGCTAAGTGTAATGCAGGTATGGGATACTCACCAGAGACCTGATAGGCCTGCCATTTTTCTAGCACTTGATGCCAGAGCATAGCGGCGAATAAAAAACCCGGCGATACGGTTTTACCTTGCCTAACCCGTTCATCGGTATTGTTTAACGCTAAAGTGACAAATTTGGCGCCTAAGGGTTGTTCCAAGACTACGTCCAACAATGGCAGCAGACCGTGATGTAAGCCTTCCTGGCGCAATTGTTGCAAGCACGCTAACGCATGGCCGCTGGTGAGAAGTTTTAGCATTTCATCAAACACACGGGCTGCTGGAACGTTATTGATGAGCGTCGCCATGAGGGCAATCGGTTCACGCGTCGTGGGCGCAATATCAAATTGAAGTTTGGCGGCAAAGCGAACTACCCGCAACATTCGCACTGGGTCTTCTCTGTATCGCTCTTCCGGCTCTCCAATGATGCGTAACATTTTTTTTCGGATATCTGCCATGCCGCCGTGATAATCCAATACAGTCTGGTTGGCTGGATTGTAATACATCGCGTTAATAGTAAAGTCACGGCGGGTGGCATCTTCAGGTTGTTCACCGAACGTATTATCGCGCAAGACGCGACCAAATTCATCGATGGGTGCACCGGCAATAGAGGAGCCACGAAAGGTAGTGACTTCAATTAAATCAGAACCAAACATCACATGTACAATCTGAAACCGCTTACCAATAATAAAGGCACGGCGGAATAATCGCTTAACTTGTTCTGGAGTCGCATCGGTAGCGATATCAAAATCTTTTGGCTTAACGCCTAGCAATAAATCACGTACCGCACCGCCCACAATAAACGCTTTGAAACCTTCTTGTTGCAGGGTTTGGGTCACTCGCACTGCGTTATTTGATACCAACTCAGGATCGATGCCGTGCTGTTTTACAGTAAGCGTTTTTAGCTTTGCGGTTGCAGGATGAGTAGTTTTTTTAGCTTTCGCCATTTTAGTAGTTTCGGAATCAGAACTACCAAAAAATTTTTTAATTAGTCGTTTAATCATTGAATATCTTTAAAATTGGCCAGCTATTTAACTGTGCATATTTGGTAAGCTGGGGGTTAGGATTGGTTGCAACCGGATTGCTAACCAGTTTTAGTAACGGGAGATCGTTATGTGAGTCACTATAAAAATAACTTTTTTCGAAACGGGTCAGGGTCATTTTTCTGTCTTCCAACCAGTTATTGAGATGTTCAACTTTACCGATGCCGTAAGTGGGAGTGCCGATAAATTTACCGGTTAGGCGCCCATCCGGGGTAATTTCCGGCTGCGCAGCGATCAAATGTTCCACCCCAAACGCTTGGGCAATCGGTTCCGTTACGAAACGATGGGTAGCAGTAATTATGACCACCAAATCATTCTGATGCTGCGCTAGCAATTTCTTCGCTGTGGGTAATAAAACAGGGTTGATCACTTCCTGCATGAACTGATCGCGCATCGTCCTGAGCTGTACAGATGAAAATGAAGCTAATGATTCTAAAGAAAATTCAAGATAGACATAAGGATCCAAACACCCAGTTTGATATTGCGCAAAAAATTCATTATTGCGCTCTTCAAAAGAAACTTTATCGACCGCACCAATGCGGCACAAAAATTGTCCCCATTCATAATCCGAATCAATGGGGATAAGCGTATGATCTAAGTCAAAGATAGCAATGCGTGCTGGAGTAAAGGGGCTGCTCAAAGACATTGGTTTGTTCACTTATTTATTCACTTATCATTCATTAGTTCATTTTCATTTCTGACCATTAATTCGCGTAACAATGGTAACGTAATAGGTCGCTTATTTTCTAATGAAAAACGAATTAAAGCATCCATCATAGTAGAGAGTGAGGGCATATCACGTCGATAGTGGCTAATCAAATAAAATAAGACCCCAGTAGGAATAGTAATGCCGCGCGTGCGAGCAGCAGCCTCGAGCGCGGCTACTTTCTCCTCATCAGTGAGCCCATGAAGTTGATAGATAAGGCCCCAGCCGAGACGTGTGCGTAGGTCGTCGCGCACAGCTAAAATCATAGGCGGTAGCGACCCGGCCGCAACAAAAAATGCGTTGTTCTCTTTGATCTGATTAAATAAATTGAAAGCGGCTATTTGCTGCACGCCATCCAGGTTTTGGCAATCATCTAATAAGTATAGGCTAATTTCTTGGCTATATTCGAAGTCAGTAATAGCACTGGATGCATTTATGTATTGTGCGGCCGGGCCGTTTGCTAAAGCTTGCAAGAGATGGGACTTTCCAGCTCCGCTTTCTCCCCATAAATAGAGTGATCGTTCACCATAAGTACTAGGAAAGCGTTTTACATATAACTGTAAAAGATGCATAACCTCAGCATGTCTGCCAATGACAAAGGTGTCTAATGATCGCGGAATTTCCGCATTAATATCTAACAACAATTGCTTCATGAGGCAGTATAAAAACGACTTCGATAATAAAGGGCACGCATATGCTTGAATCCAACTGAAGTAATGGCGGCAGCCGGAAGGGCTAAAAGGATACCCATAAAACCGAACAGCTGACCAAAAGCGAGCAAAGCGAAAATAACAGCCAGCGGTGGTAAGCCAATTCGTTCGCCAACTAAGCGCGGGGTTAGATAGAAACTTTCTGCAATTTGACCAATACCATAAATAATCGCCACCGATACTAAGCTGTGTACTACATCGGGCCGTAAAACCGCGCTAATGAAGGCTAAACTAAGACCAATGCCAAAGCCAATATAGGGAATAAAAACGAGTAAGCCAGAAAAAATACCCACCGGCAAAGCGACAGAAAAACCTGCCAACCCCAGTGCGCTGGAATAAAACGTGGCCAGAATAAACATCACTAACAATTGGCCGCGCAAATATTTCGCTAACAAATCATTGGTTTCGTTAATCAAATTCATTGTTCTTTCTTCCCAGCGACGTGGAATAAATAAACGCAAACGATC
>JAJNBE010000059.1 GCA_021155915.1 Solimicrobium sp.
CTACTATTCGCCAGATGGTAATGAATACGGCATATCAAGCCAGCGACAAACTTCACCGCTACGCAATCGAACAACACCATCGTTCATAGAAATCGTTTTAATCTCAACCAAGCAATCACTTCCGTCAAACTCGTTGGGTTGTGCATTAACGATCATTCCACAGGGCTGACTTTCGTCATCAATCGCAAATATTTCCGTACCTTCCTGCACAATAGCGTTATCAATCTGAGCCAGCACCATTCGACGTTTTTGCTTGCCTAAATATTGACTACGCGCCACAATTTCCTGTCCTGGATAACAGCCTTTTTTAAAATTAACGCCACCAATCAGTTCGTAATTAACCATCTGTGGAACGAATTTTTCTTGCGTTGCTAAGAGAATATGAGGGATTCCTGCGTGGATTTCAGAAAGGGACCAGATATGTTCAGGTAAGATCGGTAACTTTTCACTTAATGTTGGCCATATTTGTTCACATACCTGCTGATTCATCACCCATTGGTACCGTGGCATATCTTGAGCATCTGCCAAACGTATTAAGATGCCTGCTTCGTTGTGTACTGATTCGTAGGGCGTTGTTGGTAGGCTTGGAAACCATTCCGCCAATTGAAGGGCCGCTGCGTTACCTAAAATTCCTAACAGTGCCGTGGAGCCCGTGATGTGACTAAGCGTAACCTTGGAACGCATCACATATACTTGCAAGCGTTTCTGGAAGGATTCCTGTAACTCTGCTGGTAACTCAAGAAAAACCGTTTCCTCCGTTGTCTTAGCTGTTTTCCACACTAATAGAGTGGCCAATAGGCGTCCTTTTGTCGAGCAATATC
The DNA here is from genome assembly GCA_021155915.1 of Solimicrobium sp. Taxonomy (GTDB): domain Bacteria; phylum Pseudomonadota; class Gammaproteobacteria; order Burkholderiales; family Burkholderiaceae_D; genus Solimicrobium. Next base: position 822 of record JAJNBE010000059.1, read on the forward strand.
CCGCTAAACAGGCATGATTTTCCGATAAGGATTTAATGTCATTGGTGAGTTGACTGTGCAAAAATTGAACCGCATCCGCTCCCTCTGCAGCAATAACTGCATATTGCGTCAATTTACATAGTCCAGTTGGAAGTCGGAGTGCTGAATGAGTGGTGTGCATGTTTTTAAGAACGATATGAATTAGATTGGCTGGATAACAATGTCTTTAGTATTATTATGCATTGTTTTGATTAGGGTTGTACTTTAAGTCAGCTGATTATAAGTCTGTTGCAAAAAGAGTGTGATTCAAATAAGTAAAAGGCGTTGCGTTCATGTTTAAAAAATTAATCGGTTTATTTTTATTATTTCTGGTAGCGGCAGCTGCTGGCTTTGGTTATTGGGCCACACAACCGATTTCAACATCCGCTTTTGAATTCACGATTAAATCGGGAAGTGGTTTGCGGGGTAGTATGCAGCAAATTAGCAATGCAGGGGTGCCAATCCAACCTGTTTTATTTGAAGTTTTAGCACGGCTTGCAAGACAACAAAATAAAATTAAAGCCGGCACTTATTTAGCCGATGCGGGAATTACCCCCCAAGGGCTATTAAATAAAGTGGTGCAGGGTGAATTTTTGCAATTTAGCTTGACCCTAATTGAAGGTTGGACATTTAAGCAAATGCGGCAAGCCATCGCGCAGAGCCCATATTTGCAGCATGACACTGCCAATTTAACTGAGCAAGAAATTTTAGCCAAACTTAGTACGGATTATTTAAAAGCAGAAGGATTATTTTTTCCTGACACCTATTTGCTGTCTAAAGGATCGAGTGACCTAGATGTGTATAGGCAAGCTTTCCACCAATTACAACTGCATTTGGCGGCAGCGTGGAAACAGCGCAATAGGCAAGCAACACCGTTTCGCACTTCCTATGAAGCGTTGATTTTGGCATCGATCGTAGAAAAAGAAACGGGCCTGAATTCGGATCGAAAAATGATTGCCGGCGTGTTTGTGAACCGTTTGCTAAAAGGCATGCCGTTGCAGACGGATCCGACCGTCATATACGGAATGGGCGAACAGTATCAAGGCACCCTTCATAAGAGTAATTTACTAAAAGATACGCCCTACAATACCTATACACGAATTGGCTTGCCTCCGACCCCGATAGCATTAGTGGGACGTGAGTCGATTACGGCGGCACTGAATCCGGCAAATACAACTGCACTCTATTTTGTTTCGCGTGGCGATGGTAGCAGCCAATTTTCCGGCAATTTGAACGACCATAATCATGCGGTTCGTAGTTACTTAAATAAGCGTCAGATAAGATAAACTGCTATATCACGCAATGATCAACCACCGATACTCGTTCCTGGAATTATTATGAATAAGGCAAAACTGATTACCTTTGAAGGTATCGACGGAGCAGGTAAGTCCACCCATATTCCTTTTGTAGTAGATTTATTAAAAGCGGCTGGCCATACCATTGTTAGCACTCGAGAACCCGGTGGTACAGAGTTGGGTGAACAACTCCGTACTTTATTATTGCGTGAGCCTATGCATTTAGAAACGGAGGCCTTGCTGATGTTTGCAGCAAGACGGGAACATATTGATAAAGTAATTGCACCGGCTCTGGCCAGAGGGGATTGGGTAATTTCGGACCGATTTACCGATGCTAGCTTCGCCTATCAAGGAGGTGGGCGTCATCTTGCTATTGAAAAGTTGGAAATTTTAGAAAAATGGGTACATTCTCATTTGCAGCCAGACTTAACGTTGTTATTTGATGTGCCGTTAGAAGTGGCCCGGGCACGCTTAAAAGCCTCGCGAGAACCTGACAAATTCGAGCAAGAGCAAAACGAATTCTTTGCCAATACACGTACTGAATATTTGCGCAGAGCGGCCGAATTTCCAGCTCGGTTTAAAGTAATTGACTCAAACCAAGCGATTACCAAAATTCAAGAGGAGTTGAGGGAAATTCTGCAAGTGATAATTGACAAAACGGTGATCAATAAGTAAAAAAGTAAGTAACTAAAGTGTTAGTTATCTAGCAATATTTACGACAATATGCGGTATCCGGAGGGGTTTGACAGGAAAAAACGGTTAAAACAAGGGAATATCAAAATACCACAGGAAACGTGGTTCTTAGGTACGTTAGAAATGTACACCACGGTGATACATGAATTCTGGTATATGATGCCGCACAGCAATAAAAAGGAGATAGCCAGTGGAACCGTCGACCAGTGAAAATGCATACTCGCCTAGCACTAAAGAAAAAGTATTTTCTGAACAAGTTAAAATACTTCACAACAGTTTACCGACTAGCGTACCTGCTAATTTAATTTGTGCTTTTATAGTTTTTATCAGTTTATATTCAGGTCAAAATAAAATTTTTGTTACGGGTTGGTTTATCGCTGTGATGCTGGTTTCTTTATTTAGATTTGTTGCTATGTATTTTTTTCGTCGACAGCCTGAGAACGATGACCTTTATCTTCGTATTTTCATGGTGGGCGTCACGTTATCGGCGCTCTTGTGGAGTACGATCAATTCATTTTTCATGCCCAAGAACGATCTCTCGGAGCAAATGATCATTATCATTATGACCGTTGGTGTGACCGCAGGTGGGATTCAGACCTTAAATGCCAATTTGAAGGTATCGCTGGCTTTTCTGTGCATGACCATTTTTCCTTTGGCAGCCTGGATTTTCTTGCAAGGTAGTTTCAACTACACTTTGTTGGGCATCACCCTGATCGTCTTTATAGTATTCATGATAGTTACCACGATACGTGGGAACAAACTGTTAGCTACTACACTTTCCTTGCAATATGAAAATCAGGCCCTGATTGAAAAAATTTCTGTAACTAACACCAAGTTATTGAATTATTCCAAAATTTTATATAAGCAATCTACGCATGACCCCCTCACTGGATTATACAATCGCCGTTATCTTGATGAAGCCTTGTCACGAGAGTTAAAGCGTGTGATCCGTGAGAAAAAATCCAGCTGTGTTGCCATGCTGGACCTCGATTTCTTTAAGTCTTTTAATGACACCAACGGCCACGCAGCGGGTGACGAAATGCTAAAATTTGTTGCAGCAACAATGCAAGCTACATTCAGGGGAAGCGATATTAGTTGCCGTTTTGGCGGTGAAGAATTCTTAATATTGTTAATAAATACCGATCTTTCTTCCGCTCAGCTTCGTCTCGAGAATTTTTGCGAAGCAGTCAAAAAGGGCGAAGTGTATTTTCAAGGTCAACTTTTGCCACCAATGACGGTATCGGTGGGTGTGGCAGAAGCACCAAGACAAGGGACTAGCGCTAAGGATATTATTCATGCAGCTGATACAGCACTATACTGCGCAAAAGAGACGGGGAGAAACAGAGTAAAGTGCTCTTCAGTTTCGATTGATACTACGAAGTGTCTGGCGTAGACTTTTCCTCATCTTCTTGTCTCGTGCCGTCCTATAAATTTTTAATATCTCATAACGGCGGCATATCAGGCATTATCATTCCCGCGAGAGTACTAGTCGCTAACCGTAAATAATTTTAACGTCGACGAATTGTTATCTTCGCGCGGCCGCTAATTGTGACCGCGAGTTTAGATTGCTAAAGCTGATAACATTGGATGATAGTCGCTTCCGAATACTTTGGTGGGGGATCCAGGGTCGTTCTGCAGCTCGGCTGAAAAACTACAGTGCATGTTTATGTACGAGTAGGTAGTAAGCTAATCGGGAGTATTTAAAGAAAGCTCGTGGACCCCGAGAAGCATTCAGCGATGACGGATAAAGATTTTCCTCGGGCAATAAAATTATGGGTAACGATTAGCGCGCAGACGGAATTCGGCGGCATTTTATGCCTTCGCCGTTAGCAATTTCATGTTTTTCAATTAGGGAAACGAGGAATTAAAAAAGGTCGTTAGCTCAACCAAGGAGGCATTAACGACCAATCTTAAAGACGATAAAATAACGAACAACTAAAAGCCGATATTTTTACCAGAGTTGCCACCACGATTTATCCTCTTTCTTTACCTCAGTAAATCGACTGTTAGGAAAATTTTTGGTAAACACACGCTTCGCATCATCACGCAATTCCATTAGATTCATTTTGTCATAGCTCTTATATAAGACAAATAACGCTTCTTCAATGGCAGGAGCATCAGGATATTCTTTAATTGCAGACTGAGCACGATTTGCAGACGCCAAATAAGCACCCCGACGATAATAATATTTGGCAACGTGCACGTCGTACTGGGCCATGACGTTCACTAAATATTTCATTCTTAGCAGCGCATCTGGCGTATATTTGCTGTCAGGGAAACGGATCGCCAGTGCTTTAAATGCATCGAACGCTTCACGTGCCGCTCTGGGGTCACGTTCGCTCATATCTTGTTTTGTCAGCGATTGGAGTAAATTGATACGGTCATTGAAATTAACCAGACCACGCAAGTAAAACAGGTAATCTATATTTTCATGCTTAGGATGCAATTTAATGAACCGTTCAATGGCAGCAAGAGCCTGAGTATGGTCACCTTGTTTATAATAGATGTACGGAATATCTAACTGCGCTTGTTGTGCGTAAGTGCCAAATGGATAGCGCGCTTCCAATTTTTCTAATTTTTTGATGGCGCCTTCATAATTACCGCTACGCAGATCATCCTTAGATTCGTCGTAAAGCTGTGCAGCCGATAAGCCTTTAGTTTCATCCATTTTCCCTGGTAAACCTCCGCAAGCGGATAGTCCAAAGAAAATAAGGGACAGGACGGTAAGGCGCATTGTTGTGGTAATACGGAAATGTTTTAGAGAAATTTTAAGCATGGACTTTATATGAGCTTTTTTAAACAGACTGATTATAGATGATAAAAACCATCCCATTCAAAATACCCGAGGCCGAAATTTTTTCGGAAGAACTAGCGGAGGAAATTTTCGAGGAGTTCGACCCGGTTAATGAACCTAGTGTGGGCCCGATTATAGTTAAGTTAAGTGAGGAGATGTGCGGAGACCGTTTGGATAAAGTCATCTCCAAGTTAATTCCGCAGTTTTCACGTAGCAGACTTCAACAGTGGATCACTTCTGGTCATGTCATCGTAGATGGTATTGCTGGCCGTAATAAAATGACGGTGTTGGGTGATGAAGAGGTGATTGTTTATCCACAGCCGGCTCCCGAAGATAATGCCTATTCTGCCGAGGATATGGTACTAAATGTTCTATTTGAGGATGACTCGCTTATTGTGATTAATAAGCCCGCAGGCCTTGTCGTGCACCCAGCTGCTGGAAACTGGTCAGGCACATTGCTTAATGGTTTGTTGCATTATTGCCCGGCCTTATCGGGTGTCCCACGGGCTGGCATTGTGCACCGTTTAGATAAAGATACCAGTGGTTTAATGGTCGTTGCTAAAACCCTAGAGGCGCAAACTGATTTAGTACGTCAACTACAAGCCAGGACCGTTAAGAGAGAATACTTAGCTTTGGTTTGGGGGAAGCCAAACTTGTCAGGCACCATAGATCTTCCTATGGCAAGGCATTCCCGAGATCGGATTAAAATAGCGGTTTCCGAAAGTTCTTTTGCCAAACCTGCGTTGACTCATTTTCAGCGCATTGCCACTGGCATTTTGGATGGAAAAACCGTTAGCCTGATTGAATGTCAACTCGAAACCGGACGTACCCATCAAATACGTGTCCACATGGCGCACTTAGGTTTTTCGCTGGTTGGTGATATTCTATATGGCAAACCCCATTTGGCTAGTCACTTCGGTCGCCAGGCGTTGCAAGCTCGCCGCCTGGGTTTAATTCACCCTCAACATCACCAGGAATGTTTATGGCAAGTTGCACTTGCTGAGGATTTTGCAGCGCTAATACAGCGTGCTGGTATACCCAATGTCGTCTGATTTTTTACTTAAGCCAGCCTGGCCGCAATTATCGAATGGGGTAGGTGCGCAGTATGGCGCCTTTACAACAGTGCGGGCAGGCGGAGTAAGTCATGCTCCCTACGATGATCATTTCGGTGCTGGCGGATTTAATTTGGCGGATCACGTTGGCGATACCATTGATAATGTTGTGCGTAATCGAACACGGTTAGCCGAATATTTATCCGAGTTCTCCTCTCCTGATTTGCAATGGTTGTCTCAAGTACATGGGACAACCGTACTAAATCTTGACGAAAAGCAGGGCAGTCTCGTCGCCGACGCCTGTATTTCCACGCGAGCAAATGTCGTATGTGCGGTTCTTACAGCCGATTGTTTACCTGTGCTGTTTTGTGATAGGAAACATGGCGTAGTGGGTGCGGCGCATGCGGGTTGGCGCGGTTTAGCGGCCGGTGTACTTGAAAATACCGTTTTTAAGATGAAGCAAGCAGGTGCATATCCAGAACATATTTTAGCTTGGCTAGGTCCGGCGATCGGCCCCTCAAAATTTGAAGTGGGCAAAGAGGTACGCGAACAGTTTGTCGGAGCGGATACATCTACTGCTCTTGCATTTACGCTAAATAAAATTCGGCCCGGAAAATTTTATGCTGATATTTATAAATTAGCCCGCATACGTTTGCAGCGGGCAGGAGTTGAGCAGATCTCTGGTGGACAATTTTGTACCTTCAGTCAACCGGATAAATTCTATTCGTATCGGCGTGATGGTGTGACAGGCAGAATGGCAAGTTTGATTTGGATTAAATCACAACAGTGAGGCTGATTGGACAGGGCGGGAAACTGAATAGTTACATTTCATTTCCTTTTCTTCGAAGATTTTGCTACTGTTCTTCTCTAAAATTTTTCTTCTGTTTTTTTGATTTTGGCGGTTCGGTTCCTCACACGCCTTGTGATGTACCACAATATTCCCAATGGAACAATACAATAAAACGTGAACGTCATTATTGAAGCAATAACGGAGGGTTCGGTAATCGCCATCATAGAAACAACGTAAATCCAGGCAATTGCGATAATGTGCATGAGCGGTTAAGTATAGAAATTAGAATAGGGTAGGCATGAAATCTTTTGAGCCAGAAGCACTTGTAGCAGCAATGCTCGATCAATTGAATTTACAACCACAGTGGCAAGCATGGACGGCAGCAAATAATACCATGGGTACTGTTCCCCATTTCGTGGATTCGCCAGCGTTATCTACGGTCCCCGTCGTTGCTGACTTAAGTGCCCATTTAGGCGGTTTAGATGCGATATTCAATCAGATTACCCATTTATTAAATGAATTTGGCAGTGGTATTGAACCACAAGTGATAAAAAATTTGCAGCAGGAATATATCGAAAAAATCACGGAATTGTGGAAAGACATGCTGCAATCAAAAACTCCAGTTTTGGAAGATCGGCGCTTCAAATCGCCGGAATGGCATAACTCCTCATTGAATGCGTATTCAGCCGCTTCTTATTTACTCAATAGACATTACCTCATCGCAATAGCACAAGCAGTGCAAGCACCTGAACACCGGAAACAAAAACTACTTTTCTCAATAGAGCAATTGGTTGACGCTATGTCACCCGCCAATTTTTTAGCGACTAATCCAGAAGCCATAAGCAAGCTAATTGCAAGCCAGGGCGAAAGTCTGACTAAAGGTATGGCCAATATGTTTGCTGACCTGCAAAAAGGTCATATTTCCCTAACCGATGAAACCGCATTTGAAGTTGGACGGAATGTGGCAACGACTCCAGGGCAGGTTATTTACGAAAATCACGTGTTTCAATTAATCCAATACCAGCCACTTCAGGCGAACGTTTATCAACGCCCATTGTTAATGGTACCTCCTTGTATCAATAAATTTTATATTTTAGATCTGCAGCCCAATAATTCATTGGTTAAATTTGCTTTGGAACAGGGCCATTCGGTGTTCTTAATTTCCTGGGTAAACCCGCACGAGAAGTTGGGTTACTTGACATGGGATAACTATGTGGACGATGGGGTGATTAAAGCAATTCATTCCGTGCAAGCCGTAACCGGCGAAGACAAAATAAATACCTTAGGTTTTTGTGTGGGCGGAACCTTACTTACTACTGCACTAGCGGTAATGGCAGCGCGTGGAGAACAGCCTGCTGCAAGCATAACATTATTGACGACCTTATTGGACTTTGACAATGCGGGGGCGCTGGAAGTTTTTGTTGATGAGGTGCAAGTTGGGGTGCGGGAAAAGATGATCGGTCAGGGTGGATTGATGTCTGGCCGGGACCTTAGCAACGCGTTTTCTAGCCTGCGCTCCAATGATTTAGTATGGCATTATGTTCAGAAAAATTACTTGAAAGGAGAAGAACCGACCGCATTCGACTTATTGTATTGGAACAGCGACGCCACGAATTTACCCGGCCCCATGTTCTGCTGGTACTTACGAAATATGTATTTAGAAAATAATTTGAAGCAACCAGAAAAATTGACAGTGGCAGGAGAGAAAATCGATTTAGGTAAGATCAATGCCCCGGTGTTTGTCTATGCTTCTCGGGAAGACCACATTGTTCCGTGGAGTGCAGCGTATGCATCTTTGGCTTTGCTGAACCCAAAAAAGCCATCTAAAAATCGTTTTGTTTTAGGTGCTTCAGGACATATTGCGGGGGTTATAAATCCGCCGGCGAAAATGAAGAGGAATTATTGGTCGGTAAGTGAACAAAACAAGAATGCAGAGAAGAAGAGTGCGGTCAAAAGTATGGATCAGTGGCTCGACGGCGCAAAATCCCATCCGGGTAGTTGGTGGCCAGAGTGGACAGCATTTCTGGCCGAAAATGCAGGGAAAAAAGTAAAAGCTAAGATGAAGATGGGCAATATGAAACACCAAACTATTGAAGCGGCACCGGGACGTTACGTGAAAGTAAAATGTTGAAATTAGCAGCAATAATAAGCAATCAATAAATACGCAATCAATAATACTAAAAAATTAGGTGGAGACGAAAATGAGAAAGCGAATTGCATATGTAACAGGTGGAATGGGTGGCATTGGTTCTTCTATTTGTAAGCGTCTCTGTAAAGACGGCTTTACCGTCGTGGCCGGATGTGGCCCTAATTCGATGCGTAAGGAGACGTGGTTAAAGACTATGCGTGACCAACAGTATGACATTTATGCTTCTGAAGGAAATGTATCTGACTGGAACTCAACGAAACAAGCATTCGAAAAAGTCAACGCTGAGTTCGGTGGGGTTGATGTATTGGTAAATAATGCTGGAATTGCGCGAGATGTTCAATTCAGAAAAATGTCTCACGAAGATTGGCATAGTGTCATTAATACTAATTTAAATTCTTTGTTCAATGTCACTAAGCAGGTTATTGACGGCATGGTCGAGCGAGGCTGGGGTCGCATCATTAACATTTCGTCTGTTAATGGCCAAAAAGGCCAATTTGGTCAGACTAATTACTCTACGGCGAAGGCGGGGATACACGGATTTTCTATGGCCCTTGCACAGGAGGTGGCTAATAAAGGCGTTACGGTAAATACCGTTTCTCCCGGCTATGTGGGTACAGATATGGTAAAAGCAGTTCGTTCGGATATATTAGAAAAAATTATTTCAGGTATTCCGTTAAAACGATTGGCGGAGCCGGAGGAAATTGCCTCCATTGTTGCCTGGATCGCCTCTGATGAAGGTGGCTACGCAACGGGTTCTGATTTTTCTATTAATGGTGGCTTGCACATGGGGTAGTGAGATTAGGAACGAATTTTATGGGGCTATAAACGCCCCCGCACTCCCAGTCGGTTTCTTGTGGAGTGATCTCGACATACCAAACAACCTTTACCTTCCGCAGTTAGACATATTACGCAGTTAGCCATATCATTGCACCCGGGTTATAAAAGAGGGTACGCGGTATGTAAGCCGTTTGCAATTTTATTAATCACTTAATTATTTTATAGTTTTTTCAGGACTAAAATATGCGCATGGTGTACATCAACGTTAAAAAGCATTTTTCCTTCTTTTGTATAGGAGTAACGGCACTTATGATCACTGCTTGTAGTGGCAGCGGTGGAACTGTCAGTCCTGTCACTCCTGTTGATCCGGTTGATCCAATCGTTCCGATAACGTCCTGTATTGAAAATCCTGATCCAAGTACACGCCTGCCAACACAGAATATTTCGGTTGATCGGGTGTTTCCAAATTACACCAGCCCTGATGCACAATTCCAGATTTATGGTTACAAAAATCCGAAAACGATCCATATCAAGACGATTACAGTCATTAATAATTATTCAAAAACAATTTACCCGGTTATATACAGCCCAACCCCATTTACGACGCCGGAAATGGGAATAACAACTTTGAGCCGTATCTTTATTGGCAGACCTTCCTGTCAGGATCAGAATGCTTTTTATGCGGGTATCCCGCCAAATAGTTCCGTCATAGCTTATGTGCCAAAACAAATGTGGGACGCAGGCCACGTGAAGCTATTTACCGAAGCTCCGCCATTTCTGCAAGAAGACGTAAAAAGAGCTATTGATCATCCTCTATATACCATTGATACTGACAAAGCGAGTCCAAATTATGGCTCTCTAATTTACACGTCTGGTACCGCCGATGATTTTGCCCAAGAGCTCCCGTTTCAGCTGACTGAATATACTATTGAGAGCAACTGTCATCGTAACGACGATCCAAGCTGTGCAACCGTGGAGAGCGATAGGTTAACGGTCGATTACGATATTTCAGCGGTAGACCAGCTATTTTTACCGGTGGCTATGCAAGAATCAACAGGTTCCCGGGGGTATGTAGGAACAGGGAAAACGGTCGGAGATTTTCAAAAAATATTACAAGACTTCGCAAAAGGCGGGGATTCAGAACTTTCTTATGATAGTCAGGTCGGATGGCCGCTTTACTATGGTTCTGGCGGTTCAAATGGCTATTTGAATAATCTGATCAAAATACCCATGGGCTATAACGTACTCGATTCTCTTTTGTTTCCTAAAGTATCGCCTTACAACCCTGACCCTGATAACCCTACCATAAACAGCATATGGGTATTTAATAAAACATCCCAGCAAACGGTAGGTGATCAATCGACCCTAAATAAAGTTCGAGACCAAATTGAGGCACGCTGGGCTAATTTCTGGCCAGGCGGTGCAGGGCTGGATCCAAAATTTAACGGCGAATTCTTAAGGACGATGAAATTCTTATACGATAATATACTTGTCGCCTGTCAGTATTCGCTCACCAATATCCCTGGGCCAGGCGTACCGCTAGATCCGGCCTTATGCTTATCGGCAAACGATCCTCATTCAATTTTACGGAATATCGATAAAATAAAAGCGCTTGTCGGTTATACATTTCAATCGAAGACGTTTAGTGAACCCGGCGGTCAGTACGCTGCAGTAGGTACAGATATATGCAAGACAGAGCCTAACAGTGTCCGGCCCAATTCTGATGCGCAGTTTTATTCTAATTGCTTTAGAGATGCAGCAAAATCGGTTCAGCGCGGCGTACCTTATCCGTTTTGGGAGTTCTCAGAAGAGCGCGACTACTATCCAGAATTATCTTCAATTTACGCATTGAATCCAGTGGTATGGCTAGTGCATAAAAAGCTAGGTTTAGCCGAGTATGCGTTCTCGGTTGACGATGATATCGGCAACCAGGAACTGGTAGGGAAGGGCATTACATTGACGGTTGGTGGTTTAAAGGGTTTAAGAAGCATGAATGCTTTTGATCCTAAGTTGGCGCAAACGTTGGCATTTCCAGACGGTACAGTTATTCCTCACTGGTCAGGAACTGTTTCTGGCACCGTGCCTTCTTCGTCAAAAGCCATACTTTTTGATGCCTGTATTCCGGGAAAACTGGGCGCTTGTGACTTGAATATTCAGAGCGGTGGGTATAGTAGTGTTGATGTTGCGCTTAAAGGTACCATCAACGATCCCAGGGTTCCTCCTGTTCCAGGCGTTCCCAATCCGATACTTAATTTCACCATTACGGCAGGTACCCCTCAGTTGTGCAGCAAAGGTAACGCAAAATTTGTCCCTAATAAGCCATATACTGATTACATTTATACCCCGCTTATTATCAGCAAGTGCAGTACCTCCGTTGGCTTGACAAACTGTGCGGCAAATCCACCACGAGTAACGTTTAGCGATGAAAAACGGTCTTGCGCGCAAACAGTGAATCCTGCAAAACCGCAACCGTAATAGCAGGCTTATTAACTTAGTTAGCGCTTAAGCTAACTAAGTAACAAGCGATCACCAGAGGAATTCAAAGTTATGGTTAGCGAAAAAAAATCATCCGTACATCTGATTAAAAAATATCCTAATCGCCGATTGTATGACACCCGAACCAGCACTTATATTACGTTAGCAGACATTAAACAGTTGGTCATGATCAGTGATGTTTTTCAGGTGGTAGATGCAAAAACTAATGAGGACTTAACCCGCAGTATTTTATTGCAGATTATTTTAGAAGAGGAAGCCGGGGGATCGCCCATGTTTTCCAGCGAAATGTTAGCGCAAATTATTCGTTATTACGGACATGCGATGCAAGGAATGATGGGAAATTATCTGGAAAAAAATATCCAGGCCTTTATCGATATTCAACAAAAATTAGCTGAAAACTCATTGGCTAACTATGAGGTAAAACCATTTACGCCTGAAATGTGGACGCAGTTTACGAATGTTCAAGGACCTATGATGCAAAGTATGATGGGTAATTACATCGAGCAAAGTAAAAGTTTGTTTGTTCAAATGCAAGAGCAGATGCAAAGCCAGACGTTGGGAATGTTTACGGCGTTTCCGTTCGGGCCTGATAAGAAGTCTCAGTAACCCTGAACGTTCTTATGCGTCAAAAAATAGCAGAGAGATCGTCTTCTTTAGGGCTTACTGTGAAGTATTAGCACGTGCGATCGATTACAGTTCAAAACGCTGGCCGGCGATCATGCGGTTGGGAGGAACGTGAATATTTTTGAGATCAATGATGGACCGGAGGCATTGCTTCAACTTTGGTCTGCAGTAAAATTGCCGCGTTAATTAATTCAGCAAGCAGTTGATCACTCACCTCGAGGTATCCTTCATATTCAGCGACGTTACGAAGTTGATGACATTGCGCAAGCACTCGCCAAACTTCAGGTTTTAGATTAAGCGTATGTTGCAAACATTGAAAAACAATATAACGGTTGTCAGAGCGGTAGCCATGCCAACGCAAAGCAGCCAACGCCATCGCATGGGAGGCATTGTAGGCCAGATCGAAACGGCTTTCTATTGATAGAGTGGTATTGCAAGCATCTGTGAGCCTTGCCTTTGAAGAACGCAATAGGCCATTGAATTCAATCTGATCCGCACGTTCAGATTTAAGATTTCCAATTTGACCAAATTTTCAAGGTTTTGGGAAGTCATTCAAAGAACCAATTAGAAAAATCTTGGGTTGTTTAAGTACACGAGATACAAAAGCATTGTGTTCATCTAGTTTTCGTTTTATTTCTTCCATTGAATAAATCAACGGATTAATTGGTCGACCTAGCTTCGTTTCATGTTCACTTAACGCGTCTACCACATCGGCGTAGGTTAACTCTTTGCTGATGATAAATAGATCAATGTCGCTTTTAGCCGTATCTCTTCCGTCTGCGATTGACCCGTAAATAAAAGCCGCTTGAATTTTATCGGAGTAAGACAAAAGTGCTAAACGTAATATATCGGCAAGTCCGACCGTCTTAAGCATGATTGAGCGTAACTCTGAAAATATGGGCGTGTCTGGATTAGCCTGGTAATGCTTCTGGTTTCCTATTTTCTGGATCGTAATTAATTCAGATTCGGCTAATTTCTCGAGTTCGCGTTGAACTACCCCGACGCCGGAACCAACAAAGCGCACAATTTCATTTGTGTAAAAACTCCGCTGTGCGTTGACGAACAAAAGCCCAAGTACCTGTTGCTGTACTTTTGAAAAAAGTGCGTCAGCTAATCCTGTTCTATTTGTACCCATAAAAGGAATTATAATTCCCATTATGGGTATTGAAAAGCGTTTTATTCATAAGTATGTTAGCTGGTGCCATCATGGAATACGTAATCAATCCTCGGACAACCCTCGGGCTAGTAACCTTTGTGACGTGCACCAGTAAATAATACGACGTTAATTAACTATTCCCTCAACATGTTCCACCAACAATTGCACGCGCGTTATGCCATTGTATTCATTAGCATCTAAGCGAAAAGCGACCCGAACTTGGTTAGGCAAATTATCTGTATGACCAAACCAAATGGCGTCAAAGCGTTGCCCATTTTTTTCCAGCACTAATTTGAGATGACGTTCTTTTAGCACACGTTGCGAAATTAATCTAAACTCATCGCTAAACGTCGGCGCGGGAAATCCTTGTCCCCAGACTTGTTGGCCCAATAATTGGATGAAATCAATACTGTAATACGCGTCTTCTAATGCACCGTCGGTTTCAATAATGCGTTCAAGTTGAGCCGGGTCTAGTAAATGCTTGCCGACTTGTTCAAAGGCCGCTTGAAAAGTAGAGAGATCGTTAGCAGCGATGGTTAGCCCAGCCGCCATTGCATGACCGCCGAATTTTTGAATTAATCCAGGTACATGTTTCGAAACCAGGTCTAATGCATCGCGTAAATGGAAACCTGGAATGGATCGTCCTGATCCTTTAATAATTCCTTCCCCGCCAGGAGCAAACGTAATGGTTGGCCGATAAAATTTATCTTTTAATCGTGACGCTACAATACCAATAACACCCTGATGCCAACTTTCATCAAACACACATAATGTATTGCTATCTTTTGCTTCAAAAGCATCGAGCATGAGCAATGCCGTATCTTGCATTTCGGCTTCTTTTTCTCGTCGCTCAATATTTAATGCATTTAATTGTTGCGCAATTTCCCAAGCGCGCCCTTCGTCATCGGTGATTAAACATTCAATGCCAACCTTCATATCATTCATTCGGCCGGCTGCATTTAATCGGGGGCCAACGGCGAATCCTAAATCAAAGGGCGTTGCAAATTGTGGAGTGCGCCCAGCAACACGAAACAGTGCCGAAATCCCGGCATTCATTTTTCCCGAGCGCATGCGCTTTAAGCCTTGCGCTACTAAGATGCGATTATTTGCATCTAATTTCACCACATCAGCTACCGTACCTAGCGCTACTAAATCAAGCAGGATATCTAATTTTGGTTGAGTTACCGCGTCAAATTGACCACGCCGCCGAAGTTCGGCCCGTAGCGCTAATAAAACATAAAACATCACGCCCACCCCCGCCAAATGCTTGCTGGGGAATTCACAATGTGGTTGATTCGGATTCACGATAACACACGCGTTGGGAAGCGTATCGGCGGGTAAATGGTGGTCGGTGATCAGTACGTCAATGCCACGCCGGTTTGCTTCGGCGACACCGTCAATGCTGGCAATGCCGTTGTCGACGGTGATAATGATGTCCGGCGCATGAGTACGTTGAGTGAGCTCGACAATTTCTGGCGTTAAACCATAACCATATTCAAACCTATTTGGTACGATAAAATCAACTTGGGCACCTAGGAGGCGCAAACCACGTATTCCAACTGCGCACGCCGTAGCGCCGTCGCAATCGTAGTCCGCTACAATCACACATTTTTTTTGTAATGCAATGGCATTTGCCAGAAATATCGCTGCTGCTTCAATTTGAAGAAGAGCAGTTGGCGCGTGCAATGACTTAAGTTCGAACGATAATTCACTCGTGGCTCTTACGCCCCGCGCCGTAAACAAGCGTGCTAAAACCGGATGTACTCCCTGCTGTCGCAGCATTTCAGATTCGCGGAACAAAATGGGACGGATGCGAATTTGGCTGGAAGTTGAATTGAAAGAGTTAGAAGCAGGGGTCATGTAATCAACTGTTTAAAAGTGGGAGTGCGCCAGAATTTACGGAGTGCGTTGTTATTAGTGCGTATGCTTAAAAGAGTATTGTTATTGCTTAAGTGAAGTTGTAGTTGGTCCAGCTTTCGTGACTTCAGCGCTGTACACAATGGCTTAAACCAACTATTCTCAAGTTCGATAACTAACGCCAACCAAGTGCCCCAGTCATTGCTCAATGCTGCAGAACTGAGTTGATCTAGCAAAGTTAGCTCAGGTAGCGCCGGAAAAAAATGTTCACTGGAGTGTTTCTCTCGTCCATCAGTGGGCGACGGCGATAAATAAGGTTGGGCCATAGAGATGTCTATGGAATTATTCGCGCTGAAACCCGTAGGTAATGAGGTCCCTGACCATAGCCAAAGACCATTAATCACTTTTTCACCATGCTCTTCGCGTTGTTGTTGAACTGGATGAATAAACCATTCCATTTGGAT
>JAJNBE010000120.1 GCA_021155915.1 Solimicrobium sp.
CATATTTTCTCGTTTTTAAAACTGATTCTATTAGCTTAGTGGATTGGTCACGCGGTTTATAATATTACCCTGCAACTAACATTGTCGGCTCTCAAACCTGGTACGCACAACCGTGTGCTTGTCCTATAAAGGTAGAAATACTGCTAACATGTGTTGATTCGTATTTAAAAAACTTCTGCATGACCCTAAATGATGCTAAGTCACTGGCATGACCCAGTTCGGTTCGAGCTCCGTGCTTTCCAGCTCATCAACCCATTAACTTCCATCAACGCACTCTCCTCTTTACATGCTGTGCCATAGCCCTTTACCTGAAACTCGTTCGTCTTCGTCCACCGGCTTTTGCTGAGCATACTACACAAACATATGCGAAAGTCGTGCCGAGGACTTTTTTCTGGTTTTCCGCAAGATCCGGGCAAACTCTACCTATCGAAATTTAATCTTTAGCTTTGGTAGTAATTTTTTCAGGTTTTGTACCTCGACGTCCGTAACACCCGTCTCTATAAGATTGAGAGCTCTAAGATTAGTTAGATTCTCAAAATGTCGTAAGTCATCGTCAACTATATTTGACGCTTCCAAAGAAAGCTCTTGAAGATTGGTAAGTTTTCCCAGATCTTGGCGCTCACACTAAGGGTGTGAAGATTAGTTAGCTTTTCCAGATGTTGCAAATCAATGTTTTCCCTCGTTTCATAGACGAAAAATTTAAGAGTATGAAGATTAGACAAATTTTTCAAATAATGCAATCCTGCACCCTGAACGTCGGTCTGATCTAGCTCAAGGATGTGAGGGTTGGATAATCTTTGGAGATGTTGTAATCCGGCGTCCGTGACCTCTGTCTGATACAAGTGAAGCTCACGAAGATTGGATAATTCTTGCAAACATTGTAATCCAGCGTCTGTAACGCATGTTTCGTTTAAACTAAGCGTGTGGAGACTGGATAATTTCATTATGTGGTTCATTCCCACATCGGTAATGTCCAAATAGCTCAGCTTCAGCGTGTGGAGACGGCCGAATCCTTCTAGATACCGCAGCCCTTCCTCCGTAATCTTGCTTGCGCTCAAATCAAGAGCGTGGAGGTTAGAAAATCTTGTCAGATATTGCAGCCCAACGTTCGTAATTTTGCTGCACGACAAATCTACAGTATGAAGGTTAGGAAATGCACTCAGATATTGCAGCCCCGGTCCGTAATTTCACAGAAGTTCAATCTAAGAGTATGGAGGTTAGGAAATCGTGTCAGATAGTGCAGTCCAACATCGGTAATTCTTCGCACGCTAAGAGAGTGGAGATTGAGTAATTCACTCAGATAGGGCAGCCCAGTGTCGTAAATGTCGCAGATACTAAGATTGCGGAGGTTGATTAAATTTTTTACGAGTGGCCCCATAAGCACGTCCCTTATATATTTTCTGCAATCCAAAGAATGCAGATTTGTCAACTGACTTATAAGCGAAACGTCCGGGTCGTAATGATTAGTAATTTTAAGATCAAGACAGTGTACTTTTTTTAAGGTCGTTACAGCACCTTCTGTAAGCTTAGGTATTTTAATCTGTGAAGCATAATTCTGTATTGCCGCCTCCATTGCTTGGCGAAATCCCTTGTTAATTTGGCCATACTGAAGAAGGTCCGGCATGGTTAAGAACTGGCCAATTAAAGTTTTGATTTCCGCCAAAATGGTTGAAAAAAATGAAGAATGCTCCGTTACAAGGAAAGACAGCTTCTCCATTGCCCCCGGGCCAATTTCTGGGTGGACTTCAAGCTCATCAATAACAGCTTGATTATTGGATAAGCTATATGAAGCTCCTCGCGCCAGCTGTTCAAATACTAGAAATTCGCAGATTTCCGGACATGCATTCACTACCTGCAACGCTTCCTGCGCACATAAAATAGGCACAATGAATCTAATCAGTTTTTCAATTACAAGCCGATCCTTATTCAAATTAATTCTTCTTTCAACCGCCATGCGCAGTGCCGTGGCCAGCACCGTCACTCGGGAAGATACGTCCGTCAGTAATTCGGAAACAAAACGTTGCTGCTCATTTTCTCCCTGCTCATTTTCCAGGGTATCTACAATAATTTTCGCCACTACTCCTGGAGCATAACTCTTGGTCCTAAGCAGGTCCGCAACCACATCGCGGCCCTCTTCTGAAAATGCTTGATAAAGCAAAGAATGTAAGGTCTCCTGAGAAAAAATCTGGGAATCCAGTTTTACTATCAGGAGACTTTTATCAGTTTGCTTCAGCAGAGTAAACAGATTTTGGTTTTCAACTTGTTCGATTTGTTGAAATGAGGAAGAAGATGGGTAGGAATTTGAAGAAAGCAATTGCATATTCATGGGATCGGCCTCCAGTGTCTTTCGGTCGGTGATATTAGCCCGTTAGGACATCGGGGCCCGTTGTAATAGAGGGAAATTGAGAGGGATATAAGGGAAATCCACAAGAAGGTAAACCCTTGGTCGGCTAAAAGTTAATAGAGTTATTCACTTTTTTTAATGTACAGTTAGGGATTGCAAACTTTTAAAAAATAGAGTCTGGTCCTCTATTTTAAGAGTAACGCACAGTAATAATATCCGCTCTAAGAAATAAAAACGTCCCTCTCAATAAACTTGGGCCTAGCACGATGTCAAACCACTGATGAGAAATTCCCTTACTCTTCGAATACGTATCAATGTTCCTCCAAGTTTCGCGAGCTCTCTGCCCTGCCCTGTTCACCCACTTCGGTATCAGTCACTTTACCCTGACCCAACAACACCGGTGCCACATAGCTAGCAAGCAAAATTTCTCGACTCTGCGGGGTTTCTAAACTTATACGGCCTAACGCACCACTACGATAATCAAGCAATAAAGTATGTGCAGCTTTTTCAAAATCCCATTCACCGCCTTTTAAACGATAGCCACGCCTTTTCGCCACACCTTCAATCACATCCACTGCGTCAATACCTTCTGTATTCATTCCATAACGAGTGGCTAAAAATTGCGGATAACGTTGCAAAACTATTTCAGCTAAAAAAGTAGCAACCTCTTCTTCTATTAACGCATTCACCCCCACAGCATGGCTGGCTGCTAACATTAACCCGTCAGTCGGATGCGCAATTTTTGGCCATAACATACCCGGCGTATCAGTCAAAATCATATTCTTGCCAAGATATAACCGCTGCTGCACTTTCGTCACCGCAGGCTCGTCGCCGACTGGCGCAACCCGTTTTTTGAGTAAGGCATTCATTAACGTCGATTTACCCACGTTAGGAATACCCATAATCATCATCCGTAACGGCTTAGTGGGCACACCACGATGTGGCGCTAGCGCCTGACAAAAACCAGTAATTTTTGCCACATCAGATGGTCTTTTACAGCTGAGTGCCACCGCCTTCACATTTTTTTGTGCGTTATAAAACGTTAACCAAGTGGCCGTTGCATCCGGGTCAGCGAGGTCGCTTTTATTAAGTATCTTGAGACAGGGACGTTGTCGAAAATTTCGTAGCTGCTCAACCATCGGATTGCAGCTTGCTTGGGGAATCCGGGCATCAAGCACTTCGATAACAAGATCGGTATTTTCCATGGTCTCTGCCGCCTTCTTGCGAGCAGAGTTCATGTGACCGGGGAACCATTGGATGGACATACGTTTCTACTTCTTTCTAAATGCAAAGCAATTCGCTATTCGACATATCTAAAGCTATGTTACCGGCACACTGCGATTAAACTTTAGCTATTAAATATTGTTTTGTACCTTAATTATCACCTCAACGACGCTTGAACCACATCCGAATTAACGTGTTATCACCTTGAATGTAATGATGAAATAAAGCGGCCAGCGCATGCACTCCAATTAAAAAATAACCGATGGTACCGATCGTTTCATGCACATCAAAAATTGTTCTGGCCAGTGCTTTGTTTGTTTGAATCAAGTCAGGTAATCCAATGCCGAAAAAATGCACTTTTTTTCCAGCAGCGTTGAGTCCTGAATAGCCAAGAATTGGCATACCGATCATAAGTAAATACAAAGAGTAATGCATCAATTTAGCTAACCATTTTTGCCAGATCAATATGTCCGGAACAATGACGGGCTCAGGCGTGAAGAGACGAGCAATTAAGCGAACCATAGCCAAAAAGAACACCGACACCCCTAAGGAAAAATGCCATGCCATGAAGTCTGCACGTACCCTGCTACCTTTCGGGAAAAATCCGCGCATTTCTGCGCAAAAATAAACCGCGACCAATAACAAAAACATTAACCAATGCAATCCAATAGACAACGATCCGTAACGTTCTCTTGTATTCAAAAAAGCCATCTATTTTCTCCACAGAAACCTAGTTTTTCAATCCTGCCAATACGCTAATATGCGCCGCAACACTTCGTCCCAAAGCAGAAAGGTTGTAACCACCTTCCAGGCAACTGACAATACGCCCGTGCGAATACTGTTTGGCGACCGCCATGACCTGCGCGGTTATCCATTCATAATCCGCTTCCACCAAATCCAGTTGACCAATTGTATCTTCACAGTGCGCATCGAATCCAGCCGAAATGAAGATCATTTGTGGCTGATGCGCATGTAGAGCGGGCAGCCAATGCTGGTCAATTAGGGACCGAATTGAAGCGCCGTCAGTATACGCAGGAACTGGACAATTATGCATATATTTTGAGGTCGAATTCAGTCCCGAAAAGGGATAACATGGGTGCTGGAAAAAACCCACCATTAAGACACGCGGATCGTCTTCGAAAACGGTTTGTGTCCCGTTCCCATGATGTACATCAAAATCCACGATCGCAATACGTTCTAAACCGTGCTGGTCAAGCGCGTAATTTGCCGCTAACGCAATATTATTAAAAAGACAAAATCCCATTGCTGCCTCGGGCGTTGCGTGATGGCCGGGAGGACGAATACTGCAAAAAGCATTAGCAAATTTACCTTCCAATACCGCTTTGGTTGCTG
>JAJNBE010000121.1 GCA_021155915.1 Solimicrobium sp.
ATTGGCCTGCTCAGGGTCCTGAAGAGCACGGGGGCACGCGTTGTCTAATTTCTCTATGGCGGAATTAATGATTTGTTCCCGCTTCATCCCTTCGCTGATGTCCGTCTGGATCGTTCTGGTCAACTCAATCACGCTGCGGCCAATCTCTGCCCAGTCACTCGTTCCATCGGCCAGTGTCTGATAGAGGGCTATAGCTTCTACACAAATGATTTTGTTATATAACTCTACGACTTTCGGAGGAGGGGTTTTTTTGGTCGAGGTGGCTGCTTCCTTGACATCCCTTTTCCACCCCGGGCGCAAGATTGATAATGTGCCTTTTATGGTAAAACTGTTTCCGCTGACCTTGCTGGAAACCTTAACTTCTTCCCCCAACTCTTCGATATCAAATTCACCACTGGAAATAATCGCCGCGTCTCCTCCTTCCGCAGGAAATAAGAGTGCATCCAACAAAGCAGCGAGCTCGTCTTCTTTATGGCTTATATTCGCCGCATGAAATTCTTTATGAACTAACCAAGAGACTCCCCAAAAAGGCGTTAAGACAGCGGCTAGGCCGGTGGAATGGCCAGTATCGTAGTCACCCACTGCATCAAAGACGCTAGTATGTTGATGGCCCTGGTAACCTCTCTTCGTCAGTGCTCGCTCTGCGGCTGCCTGGCTGAGATACTCATATTTGGGAGCGGAAGCAGCCTGTGATAAAGGGGTGCCATTCATAGTGGTATTTTTCCTTATTGGAGCGAGCTAAAGCAAAACTGCCCTCTTACGCGCGGGAGAAACTAACATTTTTGTATGCTTTGCTAACCACCAGAATGCTCTGTTATCCGTAAGGGGCTAACTATTCGAGCCATGATTATCCCTCCTTTTTGTTAATTTTAAAATGGGTTAGAGCGCTTCACTTCCCGGCACAGTGCGAATACCGTACTATTTTATTAATACGGCCCCGGTTTCTGGACATTAGCCTATCTCATTTTTAGAGGATCGGTAAATTTTTTTGTTGACATAAGATTCTGGAAAAAGCCAGAGAAGGGTTGGTACAGAAATGAATAGTATTTTTGTTGCTTAATTGTCACACAAATAACCCCACTCTATATTTGGGCAGCAGAGAAGTGTACGGTTTAAGTAAAATAATGAATTGAGTGTATATCTATACTTCGTCATACAGTAGGTAGATGAAAGCAACCTATTATCAACTAACTGGATTACGCTGTCGGTATCTATAGGATAAATAATGCTGCACTAATCCGAAAAAGTATGTGAATAATACGAGCAGTACGATAAGGGCGGTAGGGACGAATTTAATATAATAATAACTATTTCCCGAATAAAAGAAAGAAGAATAACAATAATCGCACTGGCATTATTTTTATGTTTCTTTAATGTTAAGCGTTGTGTAAAATGAATCTAACTTATTTTTTCCTAACACCTCCTGCATTACCTAACGCCACGATCGCGCCAACCGCTCTTCGGATATGACCTAATTGATTAAGAGGACCACGATGATACCACTCTCCACTGGACGAATTCTCCGAGCAAGCACTACGCATGAGGAAGGCATTATTAAAAAAGAACAAGTGCGGAATTCGCTTAAGTATGCTGCAGATGCGCCCCTCTCTGCTGAAGTCAAGATAGCCATGGTGGTAGCAGGCTTGGCTACCTGTGGGATTGGTGCACTGTTGATCCTGGGAATTCGGGAAGTCTACCTCTATTGCAAAGCGGAGGAAAAACAAAAAGAACAGGCTGAACTGGCCTGCAAAATAATTTTTGGGGAAATCAAAACCGATGTTAATGGTGAATCAAGCATTACCGTTCGATTAAGTACAGATAATGAAGTCGTTTGTACAGAAAGGCCGGGCGGTCTTTTTATAAGTACAAATGGAGGAGAGGAACTAAGACACCCTACCTTGGATAAGATTGAAAAGTTACAGGATTTTTTTAAAGAGGACATTAAGAAAAACATAGACCTTTACGTTAAGAAAAATCCCAATCATCTTCTTATCGCTCTCTTCGCTGGCGTGGCAGCCAGTAGCACGAATGTTTCAGAGAATATTCGAGAGCTTGATACGTTATTTGATTCGATAGGCTCCTTGAATGATTCTGCCAGCCTTAAAGATTTTCAAGTGAGAATTGATCGATTAGAAGAGGATATTGAAAAAAAATGTACTAAATTTAAAGATAAGAATCTCCTGAAAGTAAAAATTACTCCTGAACAGAAAGGCATTTCACTGCAGGTGACTTTCGGAAATTTTCCTATCTCAAAGGTTTCCTTTAAAACGGAAGATTCCTATTTGTTAGATAACGCCTACCTTGCACTATTACGTGACGCAAGATCCAACGCTACAGAAGATACGCTGCTTAATTTCTTAGATAAATTGGCTTCTTTTGAAGAAAACGATAACAAGGACAGTACCTTTAACGAATTTCAAAAGAGTATATGTTCATTTGAAGAATTTATTGCAGAGAAACACAGTGATTTTAAAGGTAAGCTGAACGTAAAACTTACTGAGCAAAGAGGTGTCACCACCTTTAGTGTTAAATTGGGCGATTTAAGTATTGCCAAGTCGGCGTTTCGCAATAAAAGCTTGGATGTTGACTTATTGCATTTTGAGAAAAATGTTTATGATGAAAATAACGTCTTCCTGGGCACAGTTTTCACCCCAAAAACGGTTAGAGGGCTAGTAGCACAGGCAATTGCATCTTCCGACAGTCTTTCATTTGAAGCTTTTATTTCGGTACTGGCCAATTTTCTGGCTAAAACGGATGAGAACTTTATAGAGCTGCACTTGCGGGTAGAGAGGCAAAGTGAAAGTTCCCATGTAACGCTCCTTAGGAACGGCAACAAAATGGAATCCGGAGAGGCGTTTTTTGAAGGAAACTTGACACTGAATGACCGTCTCTTTGAGAAGGTGAAAATTGATGATACAGGAGAGACGTTTAAAACTAAGTTACTTGACGATGACGATATGCTCAGATGGGTTACCGAAGCAAAAACAAACTCGGCTATATGGAGTGACGCACACCAGAGCATGCTGAATCAGGTAAATAAGGAAGAGTTGGAAGAGGAAAATATTCTTCGTCTTGTTCAAGATATGAATAGAAACGAAGGATGGTTGTCTAAATTGTCTGCTGCAGATGGTGTTCTGCCTGATAACAATGTTATTGCTACAGAGAGTGATTATGTAAGATTTATCAATCATTGCCTTTCAGAAAATGCTGAGTTCGGTGGATTAGAAGATGACGACGAGAAGAAATGTTATGCCAGCTTTCAAAGGCTTTTGACCGAAGATAAATTAGCTTTTTTGGCAGACATGACGATTTCTTCGAAAAAATTGGTAGATTTACAAGGCCGTTTTTTTTCATTAAGTCTTGAAAAGCGAGAGCGTGTGAAACGCATATTCTTTTGGGTTGACACTGATGTAAATAATCAGATTAACTCTGAGACAGAAACCAAAACTGTAAATGAAGTTAGGAGTTTCAACTTTCACGGAACCCAACAACAATTTCAAGACAAACTATCCGCGCTTTCCATTCAAGATCAGGCATTATTTTTAGTGGTGGTTGATCAGTTTTATCAGACCCCCCTGGCTGCCCACGCTGCACACTTCGTAGCGAAGGCGGGCATGGGAGCAAGATTAGGAGTGCCGAATGATAATAATAACGGTCATGATAGAGCGGCTGTTTATTCTTTCAGACGCTTGCCCCCGGATTTTAAGAAGCCGAATGAAGTTAAGATAGAGGTTGTATGCAAATCTATGCTAACAAATAGCCAAGTCGAGCTAGCTAATGCGGTGACCGTAGTAGATGACGAAGAGTCGGGTATCTATACGATTTCATTTAACAAGGGAAACACTTTGATTGGCGCTAGCAGCCAGTTAAGTGATGCTAAAGCAAATCTGACCATTCGGGGCACCGATAAAACTATTCCAGAGGCTTGCAAATCTATCGCGAAAAATTTCTCTACGGCGCCGGAAAAATACGAGCAACTGGTTCCTCTTTTTCCCAACTCTATACCGCAGCCCTACCTAACTGGCGGTGAAGACGGCTTTGCGTCATACGAGACGCAACAGCAACCCGATGAGCCGTTTTTTAACTCTATATGACAAAGCAAGGCTAAGGTAATAAAAGCCACCAGCTAATGAAGGGTGTACCCATGGCGGGTACACCCTTAATTATTTATTATTGTGCTAGCGGCGAGTTAAAGTTTCAGAAAGCTCTGCGCATTTCTTACCACTTTTTCATCATAATTCGCTCGCAGGCGGGAATGAATAATGAAAAAAATTCGGTTATCGTTGGCGCGTAACAAGAGGTTGAGCTAAAGCACTTATTTGGCGCTTCAGGAGCGCTTACTTTTTCCGCATCGGCGGCAAGTCGGTACAAACCCCCTTAAACACTTCCGCCGCCATGCCAATTGATTCGCCTAACGTTGGATGCGGATGAATGGTTTTGCCGATATCCACCGCATCCGCG
>JAJNBE010000122.1 GCA_021155915.1 Solimicrobium sp.
GCGCAATGACCACTTAGGTAAGGAAGACAAAGCACTTCAGGCAACGCTTTTATGTAACTTGCTCCGAGAGAATACAAGTTACTTGAGATCTGCTGCAACCAATTACGCCGCACTACAGCGACAGTTCGCTTATTGCGGGATTCGGAATTCAGTGGTTTTGGAGCCAATACTAACAACGAATCCCCCGAATCACTCATCAACTGATCCTCAACCAAATTCGGCAGAGCTAATCTCAACTTGGCTTCGGGCATCGGCGGTACGGTTATTTCCAACAAAGTAACATCAGCTGCGGCAATTAATAGCACTATTTTTGACTTGAAAATGTCTTTAGACAGCTCAGTCAAGGTAGCTCGGCCCTCGCGCAATATTGCTCCTTCTTTAGAACAAAATGCATAGGCGAGCACGCTATCGGGCCATGCTGCCGCATGAGCTGCGGGAATACGTAAATACAGTTTATTCAAGATGTTTATTCTTTAAAAATATTTTGCAGCGAATAAGTCAGTGACACAATTAAAGCTCACGAATCCAAATTATTCTGGTCATGCCTACTAGAGGTTTTCGCTGAATTAAGGCATCAGCATCTAGTGAAGAGCGGGCTAATTGAACATGCCCATGAATAATAAAGTAATTGGTTTGCGTATTTACTATATTGGCAGCTGGAAGCTTTATTTCCGTGTAAGTCCAGCGTGCGGTAAGATCAGCATAGTCTTTGTAGTAGGCCTGATCTCGAGCTGCAACTATCTGCTGCGCCTCCGATAACGACAAGCCTGCAATTCTAGCGGAGATTACCTGAGCGGAAGCTGTATTTATGTTAATTGGTGTCGCCTCTGGCAAAAATACAACTAACTCTTTCAACTTTTTAACTGCTTCAGAATTAAATCCGGGCACAGCCAACAAATCGTCAACTTGTGTTAACGATAAAAATTTGGGCGGGACTCCAGCTGAAGCTACGCTACCATCTTCCGGATTAAATTTTGTGGTTTGCGGTTTTGTTGAAGCAACCATTTCGGCCACCGACGTAGCTAGTGCAGGATCCAGCCCTTGTGCAGAAAGCAACTTTTCGAAAGCTAATAAAGTTGGTTGATCTATTTTGTCGCTCGGTGCCAGGTTAGTCAAATTTAAGCGAGATTGTGCGTCGGTAATATAGCCAGATAATGTAGCGCTTGATTCCTCTTCACTATCCCCGCCGTTATCTACGTATTGGTCCAGGCGGGTATCTTCCAACGGCGCCGCCCACGGTTCACCGAGGTAATCAACCCGGTTTAGTTTTGCATCTTCACGCAAAATTAAGCGGGCCCAATCAATAGCCCCGCGCATCACCCACTGTTTCTGAAGCTGATAGCGTTGATTTTCTATAGACCGAACTTGTACATTTTGTTGTCCAAACAGGCTCATCACTAACGTAATGGCTAATGCGGCCAATAGAAGCGCAGTAACAATCGCTACCCCGCGCTGCTTATTTAGTCGATGTAAGGCAGGTTTTATTGCTCGATTACGGAACATTACGCTCCACCCAACATAAAAATTTTCGTAATTCTCTTGTCATGGTTTTGCAATTGCAAGGAAACCTGCAAACCGGTTGCGACATTTGCTTGATTCGGTTTTTTAGTATCGTTCTCTTCGGACTTATCAATAGAATTATTATTAGCCAAAGGCTTTTTTGAATCATCATTATTTTTTGAATTATCGTCTTTTTTCTTATTATCGGCGAAGGGAGTATTTGCAGAATTTGGGGTAAGATTAGGCCCCGATAAATTCTCGGGGTAGCCGGTGAACTCAACATTTTGTACATTTTTCTGCATTATTACTGCGATTTGATCACTGGACGGATTCTTCGCTTGCTCTAAGAACTGATTCAATAAAGCAAAATCACGCGTAGGATCAGATTCGAATCGAACTAGATTAGAATTTTGCAAACGATACACTACCACTTGCATAGCGGGAGCCTGATCGTCCAAATATTCATGACGTATCAATATTAATTGTTGAGGCTCAATCCAACTAGAACGACCGTCTGTCATCGTAGGGTAACTCAATGGATTAACGTTTTGTGAACAGTCGCTTTGCAACTGAGCAAAGGTAAGCTGTAAATTACGTGTTTGTGCAAGTTCTGCCGTTAATACTTCGCGACTTCGGACAATGCTATCTAATCCACGCCATCCCAATACCGCAACGATTGCTAGAATACTAATGGCAATCAACAGTTCAATTAATGTAAAACCACGATTCTTAGAGTGCATTCGGAACCACCTGTGTCAGCTGAATTAATTGATGCTCAGGATAACGTTCATCAAATACACTGACTTGAACACGACGAAATGAGGGGTTTGGCGTAGCCGAAACCTCCTGAAAACAAAGCAGTTGTAAGTCATCTTGGGGACAGGGAAAATTGCTTCGCCCAACATCGGGCCAAGTTTTTGATAAGCGAATCTGAGCCAATCTGTTCTCCGCAGACCACATTGACATCATTGACACGCGTAGATGAGTGCTGTTTTGAGTAAGACTACCGACGGCCCGCAAGCTTGCGCCCAAGGCGACGCCAACAATTACTAAGGCCACAAGTACTTCTAATAGGGTAAATCCTGCCTGCTGATTTGTATGCATTGCTAATCTTAACCAATGGATTTGAGTATCAATATCCGAGCACGATCTATTCGACAGTAAAATGGCCAATACCGTCAGCCACAATCGATACTGCGATGCCCCCACTAGCCAATGTTAAAGTGAACGGTTTGTCAACTGGCTCACGTCCAAAAATAATTTGCAAAGGGAGCTCTTTTTGTTTTAAATTGGGATATATAGTAATAGCTAAAGGCGCATTTTTGTAACTGCGTTCACGAAACAAATCGTTATCATTTAATAATTTCCATTCGTTATTACTTCGCACGTAAAATCGGTACCGCTCACTATCAACTTCGAATGCCACTTGACTGTTTCTAACAATGGCCTCTTCGCGCGCTAACTGCAATAATAAGGCGATACGTTGAGCATCTCCTTGCAATGCTTGCTGCTTACTAGGAATTGAGTTCAAACTGACTAACCCTAGCATGATGCCGACCACCACCAAAACCACCAAAAGTTCCAGCAACGTAAATCCGCGATTTTTTTTGCTGGCTCCTAACAATTTTTTAGTTGAATTGGTGGAATTGAAGCCCACTATAAATCCCAAGATCCAATGTCGGCATTAGCTCCTTCACCACCAGGCTGTCCATCTGCGCCATACGAAAATACGTCATACTCACTATGTATACCAGGATTCAAATATTGATAGGGATTTCCCCAAGGATCTTTTGGTATTTTCTCCAGATATCCATCTGCCTTCCAACCTTTAGCCGCAGGCCCGGAGGTCGGTTTGGTAATCAATGCCTGCAATCCTTGCTCTGTCGTAGGGTAGCGACCATTATCGAGCTTATACAAAATTAGGGCCTGTTTAATGTTAGAAATATCTTGTTTAGCTGCTGATATTTTAGCGGTGTCAGTATGTCCTACCAATTTAGGAACAACCACTGCGGCCATAATTCCCAAAATAGCAATTACCACCATTATCTCTATCAAAGTAAAACCGCGCTGTGCAGACAAGCGAACGCGGGCACAAAGACAAGTTAGAGAGACTGAATTTTTCATAAATATAACCCCGATCAAAATTGTAATGATTATTGTATTGCAAGTGACTTAATAGTGCTATTAAATACTATTAAAGTACTGAAAATTTACCAAAAAAACCTACTGAGAAGTGAGAGCAAAGTTTTGTGCCTCCTTACATCGTAATCCCTCTTCCAATTTTGTATTCACTTAACTATTCTCGAGATTATTCTCTAAAATATCTGGTCTTGATCCATAACGCTGCTTAAAGATAACTCTTGCGTCTTGCTGAGCCCGCATCACATATTTAATGGCAACAGGATCGGTTAAGTCACCGAACTCGCTCATCAATGTTGTAACTTCATCGAGATAGTCTTCATAACTCATCATGGTCACTCCATTAAATTGTTGAGCATGTACAGAATCAACGATCTGCACCCTCCATAAAAGCAGAAACAACCTTAGACGCCTCCTGTCCCTAGACTCGTTAGGCTAATCAATAGCCTTAACGATATCCTCGATAACCTTTTTTGCGTCGCCAAATACCATCGTCGTTTTGTCCATGTAAAATAATTCGTTGTCCAAACCGGCATAACCTGACGCCATAGAACGCTTATTAACGATGACTGTTTTTGCTTTGTAAGCTTCCAGAATGGGCATGCCTGCTATAACCGACTTAGGATCTTTAGCAGCCGGATTTACCACATCATTAGCTCCCAGTACCAGAACCACATCGGTTTGCGCAAATTCATTATTGATATCTTCCATCTCAACTACCTGGTCATATGGCACTTCGGCTTCTGCCAATAACACATTCATATGGCCAGGCATGCGGCCGGCGACAGGATGTATCGCGTAT
>JAJNBE010000060.1 GCA_021155915.1 Solimicrobium sp.
TGATCTGGAGCAATTTGGCATTCAGTGGGCCGGACTAACTGGCAATGATAATAGCAAAGTAAGAGTCGGTGGTGCTAGTTCTTTTAATACTGCTGGTGAGGAATTCAATTTATTTAAATTGGCCGCAGCGAAAGGTAAACCGATACCGAGCGCTGGATTAAATGTGGCATTGCTTAGTTCTCAATTGGGACTTGGTGCCATCGCTTCTGCTTTGCAAAGAACGGGTATCGCGAATGTGTTATCCGTGCCTACGTTAACTACTTTGGACAATGAAGAAGCTAACGTTTTGGTGGGGCAGAATATACCCATTCCTACAGGACAATACACAAATACGGCTCCTGCTGGCAACAGCGGGGCTATTAGTCCCTTTCAAACCATTGAGCGTAAGGATGTGGGTGTGATTTTAAAGGTCCGTCCTCAAATCTCCGAGGGTGGAGCAGTAAAAATGACAATCTACCAAGAGGTGTCTGATGCGGATACTTCCACTACTGCCACTAGTAACAGTGGTTATGTTATCAATAAGCGGTCTATAGATACTACGGTGATAGTAGATGATGGCGAGCTATTAGTTTTAGGTGGTCTGATGAACGATAACGTTAATGGAAAGAACGATCAGGTACCCATACTTGGTAACATCCCTATTATTGGGAATTTGTTCAAATATAGGCAAAAAGAACGTAAAAAGAGAAATTTGTTGGTTTTCTTACGTCCAACAGTGCTTCGTAATATGGATCAAAGCAATTCGGTATCAGTCAATCGTTACGATTATATGCGTGCTGCGGCGCGCGCCGAAGAAGATAGCCCCTTACTGAACGTGCCCCCATTGGCCCCAGAAAAAGGGGGTATGTTGATACCACAAACTATTTTGAATAGAGAGTTAAGAATCAATAAACTGGATTCACAAGGGCCTTTTAAGACGGAACTTTTACCAACGGATGGGTTAAGCGCGCCCACAGTTCCGCGCGAGTCTTCAGATTCCGTTCCAAACGAATTGGTTCCTTAACATGGCAGCTGAGCTTACTGTCCAAGCAAACCTGCTTCCCTACACTTTTGCGCGTGAGTGTTCAATTTTAGCTGGCTGGTCCGGGCCGGATTTGCTGTATGTCTGGACCTCAGAACGCACTTTGCCAACAGCCATTGCAGAAGTAGGGCGGCGTTACGGACGTTTAAAGTTAGAGCAGATTAAGCATGTGGAGCTTGAACAGGCTATAGATCGCGCCTATGCCGGTTCAGGGGGCGATGCCGCACAGGTAGTGGATGAGTTTGAATCTGACCTGGATTTAGCTAAATTGATGTCAGATTTGCCTGCTATTGAAGATTTGCTGGAGTCCGCTGATGATGCGCCTGTAATTCGCATGATTAACGCACTGTTGACGCAAGCCTTACGTGAAAACGCATCCGATATTCATATAGAACCATTTGAGCAAATCTCTGTGGTCCGATTTCGTATTGACGGGGCGTTGCGTGACATAGTGCGCCCAAAAAAGGCGATACATGCGGCATTGATTTCGCGGATTAAGATTATGGCGCAGCTCGATATTGCTGAAAAACGTTTGCCGCAAGATGGCCGTATTGCGCTACGCATCGGTGGTAAGTCTGTAGATGTCCGAGTCTCAACATTGCCAACCGGACATGGCGAGCGTGCGGTGTTACGTTTGCTCGATAAAGAAGCAGGGAAATTAGATTTAATTAATTTAGGATTAAATGATGAGATGTCACCTAAATTTAATAAATTGATTAATCAACCACACGGCATTGTACTAGTTACAGGACCGACTGGATCGGGAAAGACGACCACTTTGTATGCTGCTTTATCGCGTCTCAATGCCAGCACCACAAATATTTTAACCGTTGAAGATCCGATCGAATATGAGTTGCCGGGGATAGGCCAGACACAGGTCAACGCGAAGATTGACATGACGTTTGCCAAAGCACTGCGGGCCATTCTACGGCAAGATCCTGATGTTATTATGATTGGCGAGATTCGCGACTTAGAAACGGCACAAATCGCAGTACAAGCTTCGCTTACAGGTCATCTGGTTTTGGCTACATTGCACACTAATGACTCTGCCGCTGCTGTCACTAGACTATTAGATATGGGAATTGAACCGTTCTTGTTATCTTCTTCTTTGTTAGGAGTAATTGCGCAGCGATTGGTACGTAAATTATGCCCTCATTGCAAACAGCAAGACGCTGACGGATGGCACGCAGTGGGCTGTGATAAATGTTCGCGTACCGGCTATCAAGGTCGCGTTGGAGTATACGAGTTACTTACCACAACTGAACACATTCGGGCCCAGATCCATCAAAGTGCCTCGGAGGCAGAAATTCGTAATGCTGCGAAGGCAGACGGAATGCTATCAATGCGTGACGATGGTGAAAGATGGATCGCACAGGGTGTGACTTCGCGGGAAGAGTTGATGCGTGTTACTAAAGAGTAAGCGCACAGTAAGAACAGAATAGGATAGGGAAAAAAGTGCCGGCATTTAGATATGAAGCCATTCTGGCGGACGGAAAAAGTAAATCTGGGGTAATGAATTCGGATAGTGCGCGCGCTGCTCGGGCTGAGTTGCGCGGGCAGGGCCTTACGCCAATCATTGTCGATCAGATTTCTAATGAAGGCAAGAATAAACATGATCGTTCGCTATTTGCTGACAAGCTGTCTGCCAACGAGCTTTCCTTATTTACCCGGCAGTTAGCCAGTTTATTAGAAGCCGGCCTTCCTCTTGAACAATCCTTTTCAGCGTTATTAGAACAAGCCGAGCGCGTTTATGTGCGTGATCTAATAGCTTCTATTCGGTCTGAAATTATAGGGGGGCGTTCTCTTTCTGATGTACTGAAACAGCACCCACGTGATTTCGCAGAAATTTATACTGCCTTAGTTGCCTCTGGTGAACAGATAGGGCAATTGTCAAGGGTGTTATCTCAACTAGCAGATTTTATCGAGCGGCGTAACGCCCTTGTGCAAAAAGTGCGGCTCGCATTTACTTACCCAGCGATAGTGACGGTAGTCGCTTTTGCAATTGTAATATTCTTGCTCGCCTATGTGGTGCCACAAATTGTCTCTGTATTTGCCAATACCAAACAACAACTGCCGCTCTTGACGGTCATTATGTTAGCTGTTTCGGACTTTGTACGCGGATATGGGGTCATCATTGCCGTGGTATTTTCTGTTGGATTTTGGATTTGGATGCAGCTGTTAAAAAATTCTGGTATCAAAATGCGTTGGCACAGCTGGTTACTAACGGCTCCTTTATATGGAAAATTTGAGCGTAGTTTTAATACATCCCGATTTGCAAGTACGTTGGCAATAACTATTGGCTCTGGTGTTCCGATTTTGCAGGCATTACAAACAAGTCATGATACGTTGTCGAATGTAGCAATGCGCGAACAGGTGGAGAGCGCGACAACGGCTGTTCGAGAAGGCGTGAGTCTTGCTCGCGCTCTATCTAATCATCCCTATTTCCCGCCCATGTTAATCCATATGATACGTGCTGGTGAGGTAACTGGCAATTTGCCTGAAATGCTTGGACGCGCTGCCGACGCACAACAATTAGAGTTAGAAAGGCGCGCACTTACCATTGCCGGCTTACTTGAACCAGTGCTAATTTTGGTAATGGGCGTCGTTGTATTGTTAATTGTGTTGGCGGTTCTTATGCCGATCATTGAAATTAATCAGTTAGTTCGTTAAAAAGTCATTGTCGTCCTTTCTTTTCGTCACGAAGTGTAATACGTGATGAACGGACTACCGGAAATAAGAAAGAGTTAAATGAAACGAGTTCCGCTCATTGTTAGTTTTGTTTTATTTGTATTGCTGTGTGTGAGCAGCAGTTATTGGGTTATGCGTCTTGTTAAGCCAGAAACAAGAAAAATTTTGGCTCCCCAAGTAGCGCAACCCGTGGCCGATGTAGAAAGTGTAGCTAGTCTATTTGGTGGGGTGATGTTAGTCACCACAAATTATCACCTTAAAGGTATAGTTCAAGCTAATCCAATGAGCCAAAGTGTCGCTATAATCGGTGTAGACGGAAGCCCCGCGAAAGCATACCCAGTAGATACCGAAGTGAACGGTACTGCGTTGAATGAAGTTTATTCGAATTATGTTTTGTTGGGCGACAACGGTGTTAGCAAGCGAGTAGATTTACCGACAAATGACGCAAAATCCACCCAGATAACTGAAGTGATTACCCCTGCGCCTGATTTGCCAAAAGGAAATAGGAACACTGCAAATAAATTCAAAAGTACTTTAAGAGGGAAATAAGTTATAAGGCTAATTTCTTCGTCGTTCACACTTTTATTCTTACCCACACCAAAAGTGAGAGTTAGTGCTTTGCTGTTGGATCATTTTAATTTTCTGCCAAGGCTGAGGAAGATCCAAGATTGAGCTTAAAATATCTTCGTGAATTGCATGTGGCTATAACGGAGGTTTGATTAAAATGAATTCATCACTGCCTGATTATATTGAAAAGTCGCTAACTTATGCGCATCTAACATGGCAAACCCATTTACGTGCGGGTTTATGCGAAATGTTGGCAGAGAGACCAAATTATCTTCTCGAAATAGGTCAAAATCCGTTTCTACCCACTCAATATCGACTGTTTGCCGCTTTTGCACAGCCGGTCACCTCAGTACGTTATGTGCTTTTGGGCGAAGGTCCTTACCCAAGGGCAGAGAGTGCTACAGGCTTTTGTTTTATTGATGGTGCTGTTAATTCATTATGGCAGTCAGAAGTTGGACTATCCAAACCGGTTAATCGAGCCACTTCGCTGCGAAATTTCATTAAGATGCTGTTGGTTGCTGAAGGTATATTAAATGCCGGAGATACGGGCGGAAGTGCATTAAAGGCAGTGGCAACTCAGGCTTGTGCGGCTAATTCACACTGGACAAAAACAGCAGCCGAGCTTCAAGAAAATCTGCTTGCCCAGGGTTTTTTGTTATTGAATGCGAGTTTAATATTTAGGAACACAGTTGCGCCTTCGCTGGATGCAAGAGCCTGGCTACCATTTTTACGGGTAGTGTTACGGACCTTATCCGCTCAGAATAATACTACCTCCCGATCAATTAGGTCAGAGCCAGTTAAATTGATTCTATGGGGAAAAATAGCAGAGAAAATTAATGATTTACCTGAGGCAGCGAATTTTTTAACACTAATTTCAGAGCACCCCTACAATCTCTCATTTATCAATAATCCAATTATGCAAGGCTTATTTAAACAGTTTCATCTACTCAAGCGTGAAAGCTAATTCTTTAGTTCATAAAATATCGTCATAGTGTACAGAGTAGGAACTGTTAGAGCTTGATGAGGCTAATTCGGAGAAGAAAAATTTGAGGGTACGATAACTCGTCTGGAAAGCAAGGTCATTCCAAGGAATTTCAGATTCTGAGAATAGTGCCACCTCTAGGCTCTCTGTGCCTGCAAAAAAGTTTAAATCGAGCAAAGTAGCGCGATAAAAGAGGTGCACCTGGTCGACAAGAGGTACGTTTAGTAAAGAGAATAATTCGTGCAATTTAATGTGGGCACCAGATTCTTCCACAGTTTCTCGAACTGCTGCTTGAGAAGTCGTTTCACCATTTTCCATAAAACCCGCAGGTAAGGTCCAATAGCCATATCGTGGTTCGATCGCGCGACGACAAAGTAAAACTTTTATTTCCCCATCTTTATTCCAGATGGGGAGGGAGCCCACTACTAATTTGGGATTTTGGTAATGGATAACTTGACAGTGGTCACACACAAAGCGTGGGCGAGTATCGTCTAGCAGTATTTTGAGTAAAACTGGTTGTCCACACTCAGAACAAAATTTCATATTAATTATCCTGGAGAAAATGGAAATAGGCGAGCGAATGGCAATATAAATCGACATCGTAAAAACATCAGCGCATGATTAGCTTTATTGGAGTAATCATGCTTGACATACAAGCTTAATAAAGGCTGTGTGTTCACTGATAGCTCAGCGGCGATAACCGTGCATTGCTATTAGTGTTAAAAAATTATCTGAAGCGGTCATTTTCAGCTCTAAGAATACGTGATAGAACGCGATAGTGTGTTAAGTTTAAGGCCCTTTCTTCTTAATTGGAACCAAATGGCGAAAGAATTCAATTTACGCTTCAGATTTAATCAAATATTTGATAAATTACTTGTGAATATGTTGATAATACACTATAGTTACAAATCTCAGGCGCGGGGTGGAGCAGTCTGGCAGCTCGTCGGGCTCATAACCCGAAGGTCATAGGTTCAAATCCTGTCCCCGCAACCATTTTTGAGATGCGAGTATCAAAAAACGTTAAAAAACGCGCATAAAATTGGAAGCTTTTTTCAGGCGCGGGGTGGAGCAGTCTGGCAGCTCGTCGGGCTCATAACCCGAAGGTCATAGGTTCAAATCCTGTCCCCGCAACCAACCGATACTTCTCTGAAGAGACCAGAAAATTCATTTATTTGAGGATTTTTCAGTCGCAATTCAAAAAAAATGAATCGTCATTTTCATGAGGCACAACCGATAAGCAGATCAGTAATTGTTTGAGGGGCTCACCTTGAGTGGCTCACCTTGAGTGGCTCGCAAAATCGTTGTTGTAAAGCGTACTGACCAATGTCATACAGGTGCCATTAAAATTTTGGCGTGGTGCCGTTTGGTACTGCTCTGCCAAAATACGTTATCAATCATCCAGCTTTTGTCTTCATCGGTTTTGGGAATGATTTAGGAAATCTTAATTTAGGTGGCCGTTTAAAGTGGTGTCCTAGGGCGAGATGGTCTTTAATTTGCCCCGTTGTTTTGTTGCTAAAGAGTCGCACATGAATATTCCTGACGCGAAAATAATCCTCGAAACAGCTCTGCTGTGCGCGCAAGAGCCGCTTACGCTACTTTCTCTGAGAAAGCTCTTTACGGATGAGGCCTCTTCGACTGATCTAGTGAATAATGATGAGCTCCAATTAATGTTGGAGGGCTTGTGTGACGAATGGAAGGGGCGTGGTATTGAGCTAGTTGAGCTGTCAACCGGGTGGCGATTTCAAAGCAGACCTGCGATGCGCAAATACCTTGATAGGATGAGCCCGGAGAAATCGCCTAAATATTCGCGTGCAGCTCTGGAAACCTTAGCAATTATTGTTTATAAGCAGCCTGTCACACGCGGTGATATCGAAGAAATTCGGGGCGTTACGGTGAGTACGCAAACTATTCGTATGTTAGAAGATCGCGGATGGATTGAAACAGTGGGGCATAGGGACGTTCCAGGGCGTCCTGCATTATTTGCTTCAACCAAGCAGTTTCTTGACGATCTTGGATTGTGCTCCTTTGAGCAATTGCCGCCGTTGCAAGCTGTCAATCAAGAGATGATGAAAGCGATTGATTCGGAACACGGAGATACAGTAGCAGTTTTTCGGCAAACGGCGATGAATTTTATTTCCGAAGAAGAGCTGAGCCCAAGCAATCAAATTGTGGATGACCCAGAAGACCATTTTACGAAGAATAAACAGTGAAATGGGTTTTTAATAGACGCATTTCTAGTTTCTCCACAATTATTCTAATGTTAAAGGACCGCGAGCCTAAATTAATTGCTTAGGGTTCCAATGATCTACCCAACCAAGATGAAAATGATGTCTAATAAGTCGACCGATGTTGCAATAACTTCCCCTATTACTGGCGAAATTGCAGAGCCAAACAAATTTGATAATAAGTCAAATAAAACTAATGAAAAAAAACGGGGTGTACGAGGTCCACGAATGATGCGGCGCGCTCGCAATGAGCGGTCCGAAGTTGTTACGGTGCCATTGTCGGATAAAACTTTAGAAACGTTGAATGTGTTAGACGTAGGGGTAAAAGAGGCAACTACTGTCGAAGTAAGTTTGCCAGAAATTAGGAAGGACGGAAATCGGAAATTCGATAGTAGAAAATCGCCGGCTGGACGTAAACAGCAACCGCGTAATGCTTCCGTTAAAAAGCCTATCGCTTCGGATGATATTTTTTCTTTCGTAACTTCCGCTGCCTATGATGAGGTTTCCACAAGCGTTAAACCATCGGCAGTCAAATTTTCGCATAATGAAAATATAAAATCCCGCCGGCGAATCTTGAAGTCGGATGATGATGCGCCAAAGCTTCATAAGGTATTAGCCGAGGCAGGATTGGGTTCGCGTCGTGATATGGAGGAGCTGATCGTGGCGGGGCGTGTTTCGGTTAATGGTGAGCCCGCACATATTGGGCAACGTATTTTGCCCACGGATCTGGTACGGCTCAACGGCAAACTAATACCACGAAAAATAAGCAAAAAACCGCCAAGAGTATTGGTTTATCACAAACCGGCTGGACAAATTGTTAGTACAAATGATCCTGAGGGACGTGAATCTGTCTTTGCGAGTTTGCCAAGTATTAAGAACGGTAAATGGTTGGCTGTTGGGCGGCTGGATTTTAATACTGAAGGTTTATTATTATTTACTACGTCTGGTGATTTAGCTAACCGTTTAATGCACCCCCGTTATGGAATTGAACGGGAGTATGCAGTTCGCACTTTGGGTACGTTAGAAGAAGGAATGCGTCAGAAATTGTTGAGTGGTGTTGAGTTAGAAGATGGGTTGGCACAATTTTCCAAAATCAGTGACGGTGGGGGGGATGGCGTTAATAAGTGGTATCGGGTAGTCATTGGGGAAGGGCGCAATCGAGAAGTGCGCCGAATGTTTGAGGCGGTAGGTTTAACTGTCTCGCGATTGATTCGTACCCGGTATGGCGTGATGAGCTTGCCACCGAATTTAAAGCGTGGTCGTTGGGAAGAATTGAATGAAAATGCCGCTCGCGAATTACTGAAGTTATGTGGCCTGGAAAAAGAAGCGAAAGCTGGGCATGATGATCGGAGTCAGTCTTCTACCTCTACTAAATCCACGGTGAAGGGCCGATATGATGGGGGTAATGATAATACTGGCAGCAGATCTCGCTTTGCAAGATCCCAAGATAAAGTCACCAGCTCACACAGTAGGCCTAC
Organism: Solimicrobium sp.; assembly: GCA_021155915.1. Lineage (GTDB taxonomy): Bacteria > Pseudomonadota > Gammaproteobacteria > Burkholderiales > Burkholderiaceae_D > Solimicrobium. Next base: position 8,962 of record JAJNBE010000060.1, read on the forward strand.
AAAAAATCGGCAACCTGATCCATTGCAAACTTCCCTCGGATATCCTGCAAGGACAGCCCGTAGCCCCCGTGCTGAGGCAGAATCGTTTTCATCTCCTAATTACCGGGGCCTGCCGCGCAAGCGAACTCGTGGATGATCTCTTTAAGTGCCTGTCGTTTTCTAATTGGTAATTATGAACAAAGAGGGACATGAAAATAGGCATTTTAATTTGAAGAAGGAGGATAATTCTACTTTCAGCTGACAGGATTAAATTTTTCGTTGTCAGTAAATTCGTTTTCGCTTAGAATGCCCAGTTAGTAAACTTCGAGCTTGAGACTGAGGAAGTTGAGAAAAGATGGGCTAATGCCCATTTTTTTTTGTGCGAAACTTATTGTAGGGTCTGCAGTAGCATTGTTTTCCGGAGAATTGTTTTGTATTTAAAGGCTTTAATTGAAAAAACCGTTGTGGGGTTGGGCTATGAGCTCGTCGATGTTGAATTGGCGGCTCGCGGCTTGGTACGGGTTTTTATCGATTTTCCCTTCGAACCAGAAGAGTGTGGACAAATTACCGTGGAGGACTGTGCCACGGTCAGCCATCAACTGAGTCACGTATTAACGGTGGAAAATGCGAGTTACGAGCGTCTTGAAGTTTCATCTCCTGGTTTAGACAGGCCGCTCACGAAAATCTCTGATTTCGTTCGCTTTGTGGATCGGAATGCGGTTATCAAACTGCGCGTGGCAATGGCGGGTTCGCTAAATCGTAAGACATACCAAGGTGTGATACGTGCTCCGACTGGAGAGACGTTAATGTTAGAGTTTGCGAATAAAGATGGGGTGGCTATGCTGCAGTTTACGCTAGCTGATATTGAAAAGGCGCGTTTGGTGCCACAAGTAGATTTTAGGAGCCGTAAAGCATGAGTCGCGAAGTTTTATTATTAGTTGAGGCCTTAGCACGTGAGAAGAATGTTGATAAGGAAATTGTATTCGACGCTCTTGAGCATGCGTTAGCTCAGGCGACTAAGAAACGCTATGAAGGAGATGTGGATATCCGTGTAAACATTGATCGCGAGAATGGTGAGTTTGAGTCGTTTCGTCGTTGGCATGTGATGCCTGATGAAGCAGGTTTGCAATTGCCTGATCAAGAAATTCTTCATTTTGAGGCAGTAGAACAATATTCTGATGTGGAGATCGGTGATTATATTGAAGAGGTAATCGAATCGGTCGAATTCGGTCGGCGTTTTGCGCAGGATGCAAAGCAAGTAATGTTGCAGCGGGTGCGCGATGCTGAGCGTGAGCAAATTCTTGCTGATTTTCTTGAGCGGGGTGATTCCTTAGTTACCGGCACCATCAAGCGCATGGAGCGCGGTGATGCTATTGTTGAATCTGGTAAAATTGAGGCACGCCTGCCCAGGGACCAGATGATTCCAAAGGAAAATTTACGAATTGGTGATCGGGTTCGCGCATATATCTTGCGCATTGATCGTAATGCCCGTGGACCGCAGGTTATATTGTCGCGTACCGCACCTGAGTTTATTATGAAGCTATTCGAGCTTGAGGTTCCTGAGATTGAGCAAGGGACATTGGAAGTAAAATCGGCAGCGCGTGATTCTGGTGTGCGGGCTAAGATTGCAGTTTATACGAACGATCAGCGTATTGATCCTATTGGCACCTGTGTCGGAATGCGTGGTTCTCGAGTTCAGGCTGTTACTGGTGAGCTTGGTGGGGAGCGCGTTGATATCGTGTTGTGGTCTGAGGATCCGGCACAATTTGTTATCGGAGCACTAGCTCCGGCTAATGTTTCTTCTATCGTGGTCGATGAAGAGAAACATGTTATGGATGTAGTAGTCGATGATGAAAATTTGGCCATTGCAATCGGTCGCGGTGGTCAAAACGTTCGACTGGCAGCCGAATTAACGGGTTGGCATATTAATATAATGACCGCAGAACAATCTGCAGATAAAGTGGAGCAAGAGACATCAGTCATCCGCGCCTTATTCATGCAAAAACTCGATGTGGATCAAGAGGTTGCCGATATTTTGGTCGATGAAGGATTTGCAAGCTTGGAAGAAATTGCCTACGTGCCTATAAGTGAGATGTTGGAAATTGACGCGTTGGATGAAGAAACTATCAACGAGTTGCGTAACCGTGCACGGGACGTAATTGTGTCAGAAGCTATTGCTTCGGAAGAAGGGTTAAGTGGTGTAGACGAGGCGCTAATTAACTTGCCCGGCATGGATCGCATAACGGCAGGAAAATTGGGATTAGTAGATATTAAAAATCTTGATGCGCTTGCAAATTTGGCTTATGACGAGTTCGGAGCGATTTTAGCTTTGTCACCCGAGCGCGCGCGTCAATTAATCCAAAATGAATTCGATGATGTTACGGACGAGGAAATGAATCTCATTGATGCCAGATATGATGATCATGCTAAAGCTATATTAGCAAGTGCATGGGAAATTAGGAATTAGAATCAGATGAAAATCTGAAATTTGAGACTGACAACTGGAGATTAGAAGCTAAAACTATTTGGTTTTTAGTTTCTGATCTCTAGTTTTTAGAAGAATTATAGAAAAAGAGGACTGAATGGCGAGTAATAACGTAGCCCAATTTGCCACCGAGCTAAAGATGTCAGCCGATGTGCTGTTAACCCAATTACGCTCAGCAGGCGTTGAAAAGGGGTCGACCTCTGATGTTTTGTCGAAAGAAGACAAAGAGCGTCTTCTCGGCCATTTGCAACGCAGTCATGGTGTAGATGCCGATCGCACTAGTAAAAAAATTACGTTGACTCGTAAAGAGACGACTGAAATTAAACAGGCAGATGCCACGGGCAAGTCTCGTACTATTCAAGTGGAAGTGCGAAAGAAGCGTACTTTTGTGAAGCGTGATGAGACAACACCTGAAACTAATACGGTTGAAACTGCAAAACAGTTAGAAGATCATGTTAGCGATGAGTTGAGGGCTAAACAGGAACTGGAATTAGCTGAAAAACAAAAGCATCTGGCTCTGCTGGACGCGGAAAAAGAAGCACAAGCAAAGACTTTGCAGGAGGCCGAGTTGGCCGCAGCCAGAGATGCGGAAAATCTAGCGAAATCGGTAGCTAAACGTGCCGCAGCGCAAGAAGATGCAGCTAAATTACAGGCTGCCCAAAGCAGGAGGAAACCTGCGGCGCTTAAATCATCTACCCCTGATTCGGCTGAGGTTGAATTGGTCAAAAAGGAAGATGATAAAAAAATTGTTGCTAGTGAAGTTGCTAAACGCCTTGCCGAAGAAGGGGAAGAGATTGAGCAGCAGAAAGCGCTAGCAAGCGCCAGAGCCGTGAAAGAAGCACAGAAGGTTGCTGCAGAGAAAGCTGCAGCGACAGAAGTTGCACGTAAGGTAGTGGCTGATGAAGTTGCTCAGATCAAAGCAATGATGAGTACGCAGCGAGCCCCTAAACCAACTCCTGTTGTGGGTGAAGCGATATTGCCAGCACAGGGCGGTACATTAGCAGGCGCTAAAGCTTCTGAAGGTACATTGCATAAGTCAGCAGATAAAAAACAAGTAGAGAAAAAGGAAGATAAAAAAGCGGTCGTAGTTGATAAAAAATCGATTAAGTCAGCAAATGTTTCTTCTACTTGGCAAGATGATAACGCTAAAAAGAAAGGTCTGAAAACGCGTGGTAGTTCTTCAACCCCTACGGGGGGGCGTGACGGCTGGCGCGCTGGCGGAAAAAATTCGCGACGAGGACATGTTGAAGAGCGCGAAACAAATTTTCAGGCACCCTTAGAAGCTGTAGTTAAAGATGTGTATGTGCCGGAAACGATTACAGTTGCTGAGCTCGCGCATAAAATGTCGGTAAAAGCGTCAGAGGTTATTAAGCAACTCATGAAGTTAGGGCAGATGGTCACCATTAACCAGGTTTTGGATCAGGAAACAGCCTTAATTCTGGTGGAAGAAATGGGGCACAGGGCATTTGCCGCTAAATTGGATGATCCCGAAGCCATGCTTATTGATGGCGGTGCGCAAGTGGAATATCAAATGTTTCCCCGCGCTCCTGTTGTCACGGTCATGGGTCACGTTGATCATGGTAAAACTAGTTTGTTGGATTATATTAGACGGGCAAAGGTTGCTTCTGGCGAAGCGGGCGGAATCACGCAGCACATTGGTGCTTACCATGTGGAAACGCCACGCGGTATGATCACTTTTCTTGACACTCCAGGCCATGAAGCTTTTACTGCCATGCGTGCGCGTGGTGCAAAAGCGACCGATATTGTCATCCTAGTGGTAGCTGCTGACGATGGTGTTATGCCGCAAACCAAAGAGGCAATCGCACATGCTAAAGCTGCTGGTGTCCCTTTGGTGGTTGCCGTAAATAAAATTGATAAACCTGGCGCTAATCTAGACCGCGTTAAGCAGGAATTGATAGCTGAAAATGTCTTACCTGAGGAATACGGAGGAGACTCTCCATTCGTTTCGGTTTCTGCCAAAACCGGTCAAGGTATTGATGACTTGTTAGAGCAAGTACTTTTGCAAGCTGAAGTGCTGGAATTAAAGGCTGCTAAGGAATCGCCGGCTCGTGGTTTGGTGGTGGAGGCCCGATTGGATAAGGGAAGGGGGCCTGTTGCCACAATTTTGGTCCAATCTGGAACGTTAAAACGGGGCGATATCATAATAGCGGGATCCTCCTATGGTCGAGTACGGGCCATGTTAGATGAAAATGGTTTGCCTGTTGGGGAAGCTGGCCCTTCTATACCTGTTGAAATTCAGGGCTTAACTGAAGTGCCCAATGCCGGTGAAGAAGTGATGGTTATGGCCGATGAGCGAAAGGCGCGGGAAATTGGTCAATTCCGTCAAGGGAAATACCGCGATGTGAAGTTGGCTAGGCAGCAGGCAGCTAAACTGGAAAATATGTTTGAAAATATGGGCGAGGGCGAAGTAAAAACTCTTGCCTTAATCATTAAAACTGATGTTCAAGGTTCGCAAGAGGCACTGGTTCATTCGATGCAAAAGCTGTCTACTTCCGAAGTGCGTGTGCAGGTAGTGCATGGCGCTGTAGGGGGTATTTCAGAATCAGATGTCAACCTGGCTGTCGCTTCTAAAGCAGTTATTATTGGATTTAACACCCGTGCGGATGCTTCAGCACGTAAGTTGGCTGAGGCAAATGGTATCGATATTCGCTACTACAATATTATTTATGATGCGGTTGATGATGTTAAAGCGGCCCTGTCTGGTATGCTGGCGCCAGAAAAACGTGAGCATATGCTTGGTTTGGTAGAAATTCGTCAGGTTATTACGATCAGTAAAGTGGGTGCTATTGCGGGTTGTTATGTATTGGAAGGCATAGTAAAACGAGGTTCTTCTATCCGTTTATTGCGCAGTAATGTGGTGATTTGGACGGGTGAGTTGGATTCGTTGAAGCGCTTTAAGGATGATGTTAAAGAAGTTAAATCGGGCTTTGAATGCGGTTTGTCTTTGAAAAATTTCAATGACATACAAGTAGGCGATCAACTTGAAGTATTTGAAGTTCAAGAGGTCGCTCGTACACTTTAAATGGTATTTGGCATTACTTGATGAGAGTAATGCCATTATCCGGTGTTTAGCGTATATCATGGCAAAAAATAGTAAATCAATACCAGGGCGCGGATTGCGCGTGGCCGACCAAATTCAACAGGACTTATCCCTCATTATTTGCGCTGAGTTAAGGGATCCGCGTGTTGGTATGGTGACGTTAACTGAGGTCCAGGTTACCCCTGATTATGCCCACGCAAAAGTGTATTTCACGACACTTCGTGATACCCCTGAACAAATCAAAATAATTCTTACATGCCTGAATAATGCCGCCGGATTTTTACGCATGCATTTAGGTAAACGTCTCCACATTCACACTTTGCCACAATTACATTTTGTGCACGATATTTCTACAATGCACGGCATGGCTATGTCGAAGCTTATTGATGAGGCTATTGGGACTCGGCAGAAAGATTCAGATCGGGATGTGAATTCCGAATCTGATCGCTAATTTTATGGCGCAACAAAATCAGCTAAAGCGGGTGGAACAAGTTGGGCAGGTCAAACTTCTCCGTGAAGTGATAGACGGTGTGATACTGTTAGATAAACCCGTTGGGCTATCTAGTAATGAGGCGTTGACACAAGCTAAGCGATTACTGAATGCCAAGAAGGCCGGGCATACTGGCACACTTGATCCATTTGCATCTGGTTTGCTACCGTTGTGTTTCGGCGAGGCAACTAAGTTTGCACATGATTTATTAGATGCCGATAAGTCTTACGAAACGGTGGTCCATCTGGGTGTAACTACAAAAACGGGTGACACTGAAGGGGCTGTGCTGGAAACTAGTCCGGTCGAGGCCACACTGGACCAAATCAATATTACCCTGGCGCAATTTAGAGGTGCTATATCACAAGTGCCGCCTATGTACTCCGCGTTAAAGCGTGACGGAAAGCCTTTGTACGAATATGCAAGAGCAGGAATTACTTTAGAGCGTGAAAAGCGTAATGTGTTGATTCATGAGTTGACATTGGTGGCTTACGAAGCCCCCTACTTACGTTTGCACGTAACGTGTTCTAAAGGAACCTATATTCGTGTCTTGGGCGAGGATATTGGAAGCGCTTTAGGTTGTGGGGCTCATTTATGCGCTCTGCGTAGAACTCAGGTAGGGCGTTTTAAACTCAGTGATGCAGTCACTTTAGAGGGTGTTAACCAATTAGGTCATGAAGAACGGAGAAATTTATTAAAACCGGTGGATACATTGTTATCCGAGTTTGACGCTGTCCAATTATCGGATGAATTGGCGGCACGGTTTTTGCAAGGACAAAGGTTATCAATACAAAAGGAAGCCATTAATTTTACTCAGCCTATTCCCATCCCTCTTAGTCGTTTAAGAGTGTACAGATTTAGTGATGGTAATCTGCTAGGTTCAGGATTGCTGCAAGCGAACCAAGTTTTGATGCCAGAGCGGTTAATTGCCACTTCCAATTAACGGGTTCACATTCATTAGAAGAAAACTAACACGTCTCACTAATTTCTTTTAGCCAAGCGTGCTGCACTTTAGCAAACCGTACTGCAGTATTTCATATTCGTTCTCGCAATGGCGCTTTAATGGAAATTATACTGAATTAAGTGGATAGCGGATTCCTCGTAGTTACATCCTTACTCTCCATAATGGTAATTATGCATACCGTTATTAGCATAGGAATTAGTAATGTCCTCTAAACAAAGCACGATCGATTTTATTCTTGAACAAATTTCCCAGGCGGGAATAATTTGTGCAAAAAAAATGTTTGGAGAGTATGCTATTTATTGTGACGAAAAAGTAGTCGCCTTAGTGTGCGACGATCAACTGTTTGTAAAACCAACTCAGGCCGGCAAGGCATTTATTGCTGATTATATCGAAGGGGTGCCGTATGTGGGGGCAAAACCTTATTTATTAATCTCAGGAGAAATGTGGGATGAACATGAGTGGCTGACCGAGCTCATTAAAATTACTGCATCAGAATTAATAATTTCAAAAAAGAAGGCTAGAGGGAAGAATAGTACAACGCATAATAAGGAAATACAAATCTGCAGAAAGAACAAATTT
>JAJNBE010000061.1 GCA_021155915.1 Solimicrobium sp.
ACCCAATCTTACTGAGCTGTGCACCGGTTTTCGAGGTAACTTTGATGCTTTTGATAGAGAGCAACTGGAATTAACATTACCGAGATTTACTAATTATTCCTAAAGATTCTAACTTCGGAGGGATCTTCGTTAGCACCGAAAACTAGCACAGGTGGACTTGAAAGATATTCCGCCATACTGCTCTCAATCTCGAAACGGAATTGAAATAGCTGCAGTTTCCCTAATAGGGGAAATCCCTAATAGTGCTCTCACTCGCTTTTACCAATAATGCTTGGTGTGAAATCCATACACAACGATGTGCTTTTGTAATGCGGATGCCGAATGTCTGTTTCATCTACTTTTCAAAGCGCCAGAAACTGAAAATTTTAACTTAGAAAAATATGAGCCCCATAAATGCTAACGGCTATAGGCCTCCTAATCAAAACTCAGCCCATATTCTCGGTAATAGCCAAGTTGCCTTTGCTAGTCAACACGCCTATCTTCCGCTATTTCCTGAGGAGCTTTCCAGATTCATAAAGGATAATCGAATGGCATACCGCCACGTACCGGACAACTATCCAAATAAGGGACAAATGCTCTGTAGCTTGTTTCAGCACTTAGCTTTTTATTTTAGCAATATTGTTGTACAAAGTCCGACGAACTTTTTCGACCATAACAATTCTTGTCGGGAATACCATTGGGTGCGTATTATTAACGGCATTGACCAATTATTCGACGGCCTAAAGATACTTGATTCTTATAAAAAGATTCTCCAAAACCCCGATGCCATTCCGTGGTTATCTCAACACGATCAATTATTATTAGCTCAACATATCCCAAGTTTGGACTTGTATGGTGGTCAAGAGGGGGAAGGATTAGTATTCACGACTTTAGCGCAACATCTCTCCGAAATCGATCAGTTGAGCCCGGGAATCCTTTGTCAGATTCTGGACCGCTTACATTATGGCGCAGTGCACTACACATTCGGTAACAGCGGAAGCACTAAGCCGCTCTATAACAAGGGATTCGACGCGATAATGGACGCCGTATTGAGGCATGTTTCCCAAGCGGATACACTTAACTCTCTCGAAGTTACCTTATTATTTGAGCTTCTACCAAAACTGCGCAATAAAGAAACAAGAGATGCGTTTTTAAAGGAATTACCACAACATATTTCCTGCCTCACTGATTTAGATAAAATTATTGGCGCAGAACAATCTGTCTTGCAAAGAAGACATAATTCCGCTTTGCAAAAAATGGTGTTTACTCTGGATAGCTGGGCATGCAGTGCATTGGCCGGGGACGTTCTCAAAGCCCTGGCGAAATCGATTTCCTCCCATGATCCGCTCGGGTTGGATGATACGGGCATTCTTCTTTATTTATTGGAAGAAGTAATATCTATCGAAGAAAGCGTTGAGTTAATGGAGGCACTGACTCCTCATATCATGAGCAATGCTCAAAGTTTCGATCTAGTTGATATTTCGAGGACAGTTTCTTGTTTGCAGTACCTAAAGAATAACAAGGAGCAGATTTTGTCTGCTTTAACTCACCGCCTAAACACCATTCAAGGGTCGTGCGTAGATTCTGATTGGGCTGAAGTGGAAAAAAACGTTAAGTCCCTTAAAACTATATCAACGTCTACCTGGACCAGCTTCAATTACCTCCGTAACTGTCATAAGAACGCTAACAACTTTGATGACGCGGGTTGTTCTTACACGGCTACCCTCTACCGCTTCGCTTTCAATCCAAGAATTAATGATTCGGATGAATCTTATGATCCGGATGATTCGGATAACTCTTATGAGATTGACACTGAGGCGCCATCTTTTTCTTGGTCTGTTTGTTTAGCGGCAAATAGCATTCAAAGCTTATCCTTACTGTTGCAAGAACAAAACGAGACGAATGCTGCTAGAGAGTTTGTAAATGTCTTATTGAAAAAGATGAATTACCCGTTCGAGGTAGAGAAGTTACATTCTATCTATGAACAACAGATGCTCGTAAAGGATCTTTTAAAAGACCGTCGCACCAAAACACAAATGGATTTAAGAGGGTTGCCGGTCGATTTAGCTGAATTCTATTTAGTTTCTGTATTAAATGAGATAAGGCACAAGAAATCTGTCTTGCCCGTGCTTAAACTTGTTCATGGAAGTCTCGCAAATACCATACATAGAAAATCTACCTTTTTACCCTTTACGATTGTTTATGGATTTGAGCAACACCGCGGTAAGCAAAGGCCCAAAGTGCTTCGTTCAGTTATTGAAAAATCGTTTGCGAAAGAGTTGCAAAGTGGAGAATTAAGCGCAGAATGGGGCGATGGCGCGGTGAGGTTCAATTAGGTCGCCGAGCGATTATATTTAACTTAAGTAACTTTCATCACGACGCACCCGACCGCTCTATAAGGTTGGCGATAGGATAGATATCAGTTTTGGATGATCTGGGTTCTTAAACAGAATCCCTGCCCATGATTTGATGAGATAGATTTTCCCCATGATGAGTTTTTTTTATAAAAAATGTATCGTCAGATAGTGTCAAATTGTGGCGCCACTTTCAGGAAGTTAACAACGGTTTTGGTAACTATAAATCGAGGCACAGGTGGAGCTCATAGGTTGATCTAATAAAGCATCCTTCGACCTAGAAAACAATAGTGCTTATCTTGAATTAATGACAGCGTAGGTTGCGATTACCTCGAATTATTGAGAAGTACAGATTCTTCGATAACGCTTGGTAATGCGTTTTATAAATTATTATCATTAGATGTAGGGCTTGAGAAATGTTACCAACCTTCACCCGTTATGCGAGTTCTCCCAATATTACTTCGGCTATAAAAATCAAAGACGGTCCTCATAATTCTCGCCCCAGTTTTGCAGAAGAATGGGATGCAATCTGCAAGATGAAAGGCCAGATAGAAGTTCTGCAAAAACCTCTCAATCCATTTGAACAGGACCCGAATTATGAGTGGGTAAAAGGGAATCCTGCACATGGGATCGCAGTTTTATACCCCCAAAATCATTACCTAGATCAATTGGGAGGATTTATAAAAGAAAGCCGGGAATTGAAACACCAAATTTATTTATCGCAAGCAGGTATTTACAAGGACTTTTGTTTGAAGAAGCCGGAGCACATTTATGTGGAGGCTAAGACCTCATCAGAAATTCAAGAACTAAAAAAAGGGGCCTTATTATTTAGAAAGATTAACGATACCCTTTTGAATAAACTAAATAACGAAGTAAAACTTACCGAATCCGAAATTGAATTGTTTATACAGGTGGGGGGCGCCGGGTGGTATGCTATCTCCTGCTGGCTAAAAGATACACCTGTCAAGCTGCATGCAAGCCTCACTAACGAGGAAAAGGCTGAGCTTAATTCAAAATTATCAAATAACCTTTACCTTCAGCGTCGTCTGCATGATCCTGCAAATAAGAAATTTCTATTTACGGATCAAGAAAAAAAACTAGAGGATGTGGTCATGCAAACCGCCGGGGAGCGAAACAATACGCCTGCATATATCGTGTTTGGGGGTGCCCATTCATTTGATTCCATTTTCTCAAATCCCGATTCGCCAGCGCTTTATCGTAGACTGGGCTTTTTGAAGCCCACTCTGACTGAAATGGGAATGATTTAGCCCAGTATTCCCATTGGAACAGAGCCAAGGGTGCTTCTTTTAAGTCGTCTGGCAAGGAGTGATGAGCGACATAGCGAGCTAGGGCAGGGGATGAACGGCGCAGTCCATCCAGGCGAATTAAAAGGAGTGCAATTGGCTTCGTAGCGTTGCACTCAATGTGAATCCATATTTATGTTTTCTCTGCTCCTTTCATGAGCTCGAATGGCACTCGCAAAAATGTTACACGTGATAAATAATTCTGTGCACGATTTGCGCGATACGACGCATTCGGTCCACGAAAAAATGTTGCAAGATTGTGCACGTTGATTTTGACGTACGTGCGTTGGAATTAGACGCCTTGTAACAGCCCGTAACTGCCACTCAAGTTCTAGCTAAAAGAAATGAAGCCGGCTTAAGCCCTTGAATGGGCCACTTCGCTCGAATTCTGCGAGTAGAACGTATTTTTTATTGTGCTGACCTCTCTAATACGATAACCAATTCCGTGGCTCAACCGATGTAAGTTTTCTGGCCTTGCACTTCATAGCCTGCTGAGAAAACTTCCAATCGTGTTTATTACATCCTTCGGCAGGTCGTATAAAGAAGAATTTGCGTCTTCCGCGCTTCGTAACAATAACCCATAATTTTGCGTCAGTTCTCTCACCTTTTTTTGTTCAGAGGTTTCCTTAGAATACCAACCGTCTCCGATCCCCACATCCTGCCTCAACCAAGAACGTTTTTTTGAATACAGTTCTCCCAATTCAAAAGCCGCATTAGGATGACCTAATTCATGGGCTAATGATAAAAAGAATGTAGCAAACTTATCACTTTGCTTGACATCTTTCCCATCACAAAACGCCATGCCTACTAGAAACGCGGCGCCCGCGCGTTCTCGACCATTCTCATTCTTATCCAAAAATTTATCCAAATTCAGACGTATTGCCGTAAATTCGTTGTACTTGATCATTTTAGCTTCAACGTGCTCTACGTTCACCTCAGCTAATTTATGGCTTGCAATGGCGATTGACCCCGCTACCGAAGCAATAGCCTTTGCTCCTTCCGTCGTAGCATTCACTATGGTGCCGGGTGCATCTGTGGTAGCACGTGCCCCGTTCGCTGTTGCATTCGCTGTCGCACCGGCTTTTTCTGCAACCGCCTTAGCCCCGTTCGTCGTCGCATTCGCGGTCGAGTCAAGCGCGCTGGCAAAAGCCTCGGAGTAATTCGCGGTGGCATTCGCTGTCGTTCCACTGACCATTGCAAAAGCCCTAGCGCAGCTTGCTATCGCATTTGCTGTCGCTCCAGAGGCGTCTGCAAAAGCATAAGCGCGGATCGCTGTCGCATTCGCTGTTGCTCCAGATACTTTTGCTGAAGCAGAAGCAGAGCCCTTCGTGGCATTTGCTGTGGAGCCTGATACGGTTGCAGAAGCCTCAGACCAGGCCGCTGTGGCATTTGCCGTCGCACCGAATGCAGTTGCATAAGCGATAGTTTTTTCCACCATGGCGTTTGCTATCGCGCCGAATGCAACCGCATGTGCCGCAGTGTTAGGCACCGTAGCATTTGCTGTTGCGCCAAACGCCTTTGCAACCACGTTAGCCCCGTCCGCCCTCGAATTTGCTGTTGCATCAGATCCGCAAGCGACGACAACTGCCAATCTTCCAATTGCATCGGCAGTGCCGTGATGAAAACAAACCTTACCTGATGTCACCTGACAATTTTTTAAAGTCACGTTTTCCGGAAAAACGATCCTCTGATCTGGAGGCAATTCAAACACCATTTTTTTTAGAGTAATTGGATACGCCGTAGGAAAGGAACCGTTAGCAACGGCCTGCACTATATTACCCGCAACAGACAGCGTGTTATCGTAGAAATAATTTTTTAACCAATCCTCGACTGTCGCGTCGGTACGTTGAGTTACCCTGCCCGAGGGATTAACTGAATAGGTGTAGCCGGTTGCAGCGTTATTGGTAGGGAAGGAGATCATGATAAGTTTCTGTCTAAATAATCTAATGTCGTAGAGTATAGCACCATGCCATATACTGATATCGGTAGTTTCCACAGTGTGGAAACCACGTAAGCATTGCTAACGTTTTTTTTCGTAAGAATGCATCTCCAATTCACGCGTCTAACGGAAAATCTTAAACTATCTATATCGTAGTGTCTGCTGTCAAAATCTTCTCAGCTAGCTTGACAAATACTGGAACCCGTCGAGAAGAGTCGAATGAAGCGTTGAATTCAGGTTTTGTACGTATTTATACAGATTTACTAATAGGATATTCCTGATAAAGTTGAGACCATTATCATCAAAGACGGGATCGTGTTTTATAAACTTTCCAACCGCTCTTCATTGCTAAAGCCATTTATTGTAAAACGAGCCTTTTGGCCGAAATTACGCCACTTAAATTACTGAAAAGAAAACCCGTCATGCTTCGTCTAAATCCTTGTTTAACTAATCCTGCCTTTTTTGAACCTGCTACGGCCAATATCGCTCCTTCAGTTACGAGCCCTATAACTCCCGAGATTCTCAGCGCTGTATTTAGCAGTGTTAACAATCTGGGCATTGACTACATTTATAATCTGTGTGAACAACGGCGCGAGGGCAGATTTCCTGATTCAGCTATTCAACAACTGGACTTTGGCGAATCCGCGAATATTAATTGGTTATTAGCATTAAGCCATAACGGTTTAATAGAAGTACAAAATAGTGTCCAAGGAATAAGAAGTAACATTGCTTACATTGTAGGGGCATTTAAAATCGGCAATAACAAAAACTCGGAAGTGGTTGTGTATACGTCTGAATTTGACCCCACATGCCGCTACCAAATCTTTGCACAAGTCGGCTCCATTTATGCGAGGGATATGCAAGGAAACAGAATGTCGCTGATGACTTTTAGGCAGTTTTTATCGAAAGCTAAGCCTTCTTGGCAGTTTACGTGGAACTTAGCCGGGCTAAATCTAAACGGCTTAGATTTAAGCGATGTTAATTTGGACTTTGCCAATTTTGAGGGTACGTCTCTGTATAGAACGAACCTCGAGAATTCCAGCATGGTAGGCGCAAATATGAAAAATGCAGATCTAAGTTTTGCGAAGGTTATGGGCGCAAACTTTAGTCGGTCAAATCTAGATGAGGCACAGCCTCAGACATCTGTAAGCCTAGAGGGAATAATAATAGATGAAGCGTTTGTACAAGAACCTAAATTAATGAACGCCTGTCTTAATCCTACTATTCTCATGGCACTGTTTGAACTTTGTAGCACACATAAAGTGGAACATATAGTTAGTTTGTGTCAGGAAAAACTTGAGAAACGCCCCAGCTGGTTTAAAAAAGACCACGGCCATTTCAGTAATCGAGATCACTTTGAGATTTACCAGCTTGCGACCTTAAATGACGACGAGTTGCGAATGGTCCAGCAGATAGCGCAAGGGCTGGAAAAAAAAGTACCTGACATTCTTGGGGTGTTTCATGTCAATGCAAATAGGCAAAAAGAAATAGTGGTGTATGCGCTGGCTCCAATTTACACCCACTGTTTTCAGATTATTGCGAAAGCAGGTTGTCTCTATTTAAGAAATAAGGGCGAGACAGGTATAGGAGCACCGCTGATGTACGCTGGCGATTTTTTTAACTTGGGCCTTGCACCCGGGGAAGAAAAGAGGTGGAATTTGGCTGGCATGGATTTGAGCAACATGGATTTGACTAATGCGTATTTGGTAAATGCGAATTTAAGTGGAGCGAACCTGTGCAGAACCAACCTGACCAACGCATACCTGAAAAACGCGAATTTGTGCTCAACCAACCTAAAAGAAGCGACCTTGTCGGGCACCCGGCTGCAGCGGGCTAATCTTCATAAGGCAGATATGCGTTGGGCATCTTTAACCGATACCAAATGCACTGCGGCAAATCTGAGCGAGGCGAATTTTCTTGAGACAAACATAGCAACGGTCTATTTTAGTAGCGCGAATCTGCGCGGTACTAACTTTACGGGTGCAAGCATGCGGGGCGTATGCTTGCACAATATCCAATTTGATCGTACTACTAATTTCCAAAACACCTCAATTACCCTCGAAATTCGTGGTCGTACACCTTGGGACGAATCGTTCAACCATCTGTCTAATATAGAAAATGGCAGTCTGTTGACAAGGATCAATAATATCGATGAGCAGTATGTGACCAAGGAAGGGAAAGTGGTTAAGCTCGATCTGATGCATCAAGTTATTCGATATATAGAAAAAAATATGGGTGAGGATGATATTCAGGAATTCGCTGAACCCTTAATGGATGTTTTGACCAATAATCCACTGTACCTCAATGATCCACTCATTCGTACATTTATTAAAGAAACTGTATTGCTTGTTCGAATTACGCAATTCAACAGCGCCGAGTTGAAGGCGTATGGTTCACCTGAGTTACGGCTGCTATTAGAAATGGTTCAATCCAACGAACAGCCAGTGGAAATGATGCTCGATAACAATAACTTCTTTCTGCAGTTAATGCTGCTGTGCACCGAAAAAGATAGCGAGCCAGATCTACAACAACAAGCGCAGCAACTCTATAAACAGTATTTAAACCTCGAGCAGCTTAAAGGCGTTGAGGTGTTGATAGAAGAGGTAGCGGGAGGCGATATTCGGTTAATAGATGGCTTAGAAAAGCACATGACCACCGGTGTGGATTTACCTGCTGGCGCCTGTTTTGCCTTTATGGTTCAGGGCTTCCAGAATACCAAACATGTTTTGATTTTGAATCGAACTCAGGTCCGCGCTATGCAACGCTTTGATAGTAGTGATGCCGAGTGCCAATACGATGCGCTTTGTTATGCAAAAGGCCCCGATCAACAAGACCTCGCATTGATACTACCGGGAGAGCAATCGCTTTCAGACATAATCAACGTGTTTTCTTTATTTGAAAACGCTTATAAATTTAAATTGAGCAGCGCAACGTTTATTAAGCTTTTGACTACCATTAATCTGAAGTACGACAACAAGAATCATGACTGTGATTACCTCAACAAAGATTACACGCCATTATTTTTACAAGCGTTAAGCTCGCCGCAATCCACCATCAAATTATGCGGCGAACAGGATCAAGTAACACTTACCGCTATTTTTGGCCCGCTCTTGGTAGCACATCCTTTGGGAATGCACACTTACTTGGAATCGGTGAATATCACGAACAATCATTATTCCGACCTGATTAATGTATATGATTTGTCCGAGGCAACGAACTTAACGAAAGCGCAGACCCTGTTTTGTCTCGCAGCCGTATTCGCTAAATACTCTTCCTCCTCTATTTTTGGCAGAGAGACCGAATCGCCCCAAGCTTTAAGGGCCTACGCCGTAGCTCTGATGGTCAAGGCCTATCAACTGGATAGCAGCATATTTGCTGACCGCCAACGCACCGCAGTAGAAAACTTTACTGATCTGATACAAAAGATGCTAGGTGGCAAAGATGAGAACGGGAGAGCCGTTTTTACTTGTAGTGCAGCGATATCATGGACAATGCTAAGTCATACTCAACAGCAGGAAGACTTTAACGCCATCGCTGACAAGATAAAGCCACCGGGGTGGTAAGAGGTTGTGATTGGGAATGCTCAGAATGCATTGCGCATGCAACCATTGATCTGAGCCGATTTATTTCTCTTTTCGCCTTTAAAATTTGAGAAAAGTCCGAAAGTTTTCCATCCTGGAATACAGAAGGACCTTGTAAATCCTTATATTCTCACCGTTATATCTTGCAGGTTGTAATAAACAGCTTGTAGGCTGGAACGCAATCTCAGCCCACAAAATATTTTTTCATTTATTGGAACCGAACTTCTCTTGCGCTCTCTCAGCTAATGATACAGTTGTTATCTTTACGTTCATGAGCTTGAGCATTTTTTGTTACCTCAGCGGCTTCAACATAATTTTTATCGAAAAGGGTTTGGACATAGCTTGCTAGCCCATTTTTGGCTAGGAGAATCAGATCACTTTTGGTCGATGTGAGGATTTGTTCAATCGTTATTTCTTCCAATGCAAGACAACGCTGCACATCATTGTTGAGTAGAGCCTCTCGAACGCTGGATGTAGCCAATAATACCGGGACAGTTAGCATGTCAGTTTCGAAGTAATTTTGATATTGTGGAATCTGTAAAATAAGCACTACTTCCTGCATTTCCCAGTAATCTTCAGAAAGATACTGGTCGAATTGTGTCTTGGATAAAACAGTCTGTAGCGAGTCGCCCAAGGAGCCGTCTTTTTTAAAGGAATCACTCAAACGAACACGCGTCTCCTTATCCAAGCATTTCTGAAAATGTTTGTCGGAACATAGGCTAATCAATGGGAGTACATCTTCGTGTTTACTGTATTTTATTAACCCTAACAGCGAGCTTTTTGTTAATAACGCTTCGCATTTTTTTAAGCAGGCAGCAAATTTAACCCTATTAGGTAGCAGCTCGAAGAGCGTCTCAACGTATAATTTCCGGTAGGGCCAGTCGTCGTCAGTACAAAGAAGGTCGAGCACATTTTTTTCCTTTATGATGCGCAGGATATAAGCGAAAGAACGAATCTCGTCTAACTCGATCAGAGTCTTTATGAGATTTTGATCAAGGTGCTGTTGAAATACGGTATTGGGAAGAGCAAGCACGTAAGCGACCGCATCGATATGTGGATGAACGATAAGCTCGTCGAGGGTGTAGGAGGAGCCCAGACAACGGTGAATTCTTTTATCGCTAAGAATCGTATAAAGCGGAGCAATTTGCGGTAAGTTTACAAGCTCTTCCCAACTGAAACGTTGTTCAAGGTAATCCCGTACTTTTTTGTTTTTCAAAACATTTGCAAACGCAAGAGTATTGGTTGCATTATGGTTCCATTGTTTGATAAGCCAATCTAAACGTAATTCGCCTTTATCCAAGCTGTTTTTAATTTCCTCATAATCCAAGACGCAGGAAAATATCCTGATTCCACGCAAAGGGAGCAGTTGTTCTATAGCCAGCGTATTGTCATCAAGATAGAGCTGAAGCTGTTCGCCATCATGTAAGCTATTAGCAAAATCGAATGGATTTGGAGTAGAAAGAATTTGATCTGTTGTTAATTTGTCGTTATCCAGGTATTTTTGAGCCTGATCCAAGATCCACTCAAGAAGTGCGATGATCGAACCTTTAAACCACCAATTGGGGTCTTCCAGAAATTTCAGCTGCCCGGCGTTAAAATCCTCCAAGAGTTTGATAATTTGCCCTAAGGTAAGCTTGCCATTATCTAGAAATTTTTGAATCATTTTTTCCATTGCTGATTCAGCAAGCGCTTCTGAGTCAGAAAAATTGATAAGCCACTCGATAGGCAGTTTTTTTTCTGTTAAGTATTTTTGAATGTGTTCGTTTCTCAAAGCAATAGCAAAATTTCGTGCTCCTATCTTGACAAGTCGATCTATAGTTAGCTTGCCATTGTAAAGAACTTCTTTAACTTCTTGGTACCCCAAGGCAATAGTTAAGCCCCTAATTTCAGCATTCCTGGAATAAATGATGAGCTGATTCATGTTTAGTATGCCGGTATCGAGACTCTGTTCAATTTCTTTTTGACATAAAGCTTCAATAAAATATTCACTTTTCTTTGCATTCATGATTTCGATAAGCTGCTGAATAGCCAGTTTGCCATTATCTAGATATTGTTGAATTTCTTTGTACTGCAACAACTGCTTGAGGTCAAGACCTCGAGTAGTTCTTTGCCAGTCATAAAAGTGTTCTCGGCAGTACTTCATGGTTAATTTGCCGTTATCAAGATATTTTTGAATTGTTTTATCGGCTATATAGCAAGCAAAAAACTGTTGATGATGTGGGACCTGTTCTCCCTTCAGACTGCCATCAATAAGATATTTCTTAAGTGCTTCCACTTCATAACTCACTAAATTTGATTCGAAGGCATCTTTGTAAAAGGCGGCTGACTCTATTTCCATTTCTTTTTTAGCTTGAGGAATCGTTAATTTGCCATCTTTAATTTTTTGTATAGTAAGAGGGCCACAATTTAGTCCTAATTTTTGTTGTAAGTAGTCGATTCCTTTTTGATCAATAGGAAGAAAGCGATCTGACCGATATTCTGGATACGTCCCAAAAATGTCTTTTGCGGAACGTTGATCCGTAATTTTTGCTTTACCTGCAGAGGTTAGCTTTAGCATCCCTACTATTTGTTGCTGATGCTGACAGGTAAGGGAACAGCTGATAACGTCTATAAACGATAGAGGTTGGATGAGAAGTGTGTGCAAATCTAGGGGAAGGTCGAGAATCTGCAGTGTTATGGTAACGTTTTGATGAAAAGATTTTTGGTTCAGGTTGTAACGTGCAATGCCTTTTTCCAAGTGAAAGAAGTCAGGATCTTCTTCTTGGAGTTGAGTGATAGCGTAAGTAAATTCACTAGTACATGCAAAATGATTTTTTAATTTTTCTACGGTTATCTGTACATCTTGATAGGGATTTATCGATGAATCACCACGTTCTTTTTGACTGGTCATTAATATGACGAACACTTCTTGGAGCTGATCTCGGTCAAAGGCATCAAAATGTGCAAAAAGCGCAGAGGCAAGTACTTCAAAAATTAATTCTTTATCTGTGGAAATGCGCGCTTTGTCGTAGATATTGTCTACTAGATGAGCGGGATGAGCTTGATTTATAGTAGTCTCGAATTGGCCAGTTGTTTGCCGATAGCCAATTAGGTTTATATTACTAAAACTTTCCATTGTGGTTTCACTCTAAATTATGTATTTCGCTGACACAACCCATGTGTCACGCGCGGAATCATACGGATTCTTTAAGCGGATAGTTTCCTCTATTGACGAGGAGAACGCCATTGTGGATTTCCACATCAACACGTTTACCTTCCCATCTGGCATATTCATCTTCTTGGAATTAGGTAGGGCGTAAGGGTTTACCGCAATGTGGAAACCTCGCATTTAAACTTTATTGCCCATCAGTAATAATAGCGCCTCTTCGTAAACACGATTCAAAAATATTATAAGTGACCAAAGATTTGGTCACGGTATACCTTAATTTTAGAATAGGCCCCAATATGTATCCCATTTCCGATTGCTCTGAGTTCCGATACACGCTCGCTTCAAACTCAACCTCAACCTCAACCTCAACGTCAACTTCATGCTCAACGTCACAAACTCCGCCCTCACAATCGATTGTTATATATCCTGACGGTGCAGTAAGACCAATAACGGTAGGCGAGCTTCTTGAAAACGGACAAGTCGCCATTCAATTTTCTGATGAACGAACGTTTCGGGGCTTTCTTTACCTCGGACGAATGCAAGACCACGGAACGATGAGCTGGCCGGACGGTAAGGTCTACGAAGGTTGGTTTGAAGAGGATAAAATGATTGGGAAAGGAAAAATTGATTATCCCAACGGTGATCAATATTGTGGACAAGTAATGGATGGGCAACCAGGGGGCCAGGGTGTATATATACGTGCGGACGGCACCAAATATGACGGGGTTTTTCAAAGCGATCAGCTTAACGGGACGGGAACCATATTCTGGACTAATGGCGACACCTACCGTGGAAACTTCGTCGATGGAAAGCCGGATGGATTGGGAGCAGAGTTTATAAAGAAAAATGGACAACGATATACGGGCGAATTTGAAGCCGGTCAACGGTGTGGAATGGGAGTAATTACGGTCGATGGAAAACGCTGGAATGTAAAGTATATAAAAGGATTAATTGCTCTTAAAGAGGGAATGAGTCCCAATCAATTCTTGATAAAAGGAAGTTTTATTTATGAGAACGGTGATATCTACACAGGGCTTATGCTAAATGGCGAAAGACTGGGCAAAGGAAAGTATTTTTCACATATTACGGGCACTATCTATGAGGGCGATTTTGTTGAGGACGACGCTACGGGCCAAGGCAAACTGACTTATAAGGGTGCGAACAGCGGCGATATATATATAGGCGGGGTTAAAAAAGGCGAAAAACATGGGGCAGGCCGTCGTACTTTGTCAGACGGCACAGTACAAGAAGGCAACTGGGTAAATGGATTTTTACATGGGAAAGGCAAAGTTACTTTTGCCGGAGGAGGTGTCTATGAAGGCGACCTTACCGATGGGCGTTATAAGGGGGAAGGGAAGTTGGCCCTCCCCAACGGCGATGTTTATGTCGGCGGTTTCCTTGACGATTGTTGCCATGGCCAAGGAACTCTAACGTTCGGCAAAGGACTTACAGAGGGAGATAAATATACCGGCACGTTTGCTAATGGTAAGCGCTCTGGCCCAGGAAAATATCAGTGGGCTAATGGCGATGTTTTTGAAGGACAATTTGATGACGGAATTTTTCATGGGGAAGGGGTAATCAAATTTGGAAACGGCAGTAAATTCGAAGGAAACTTTGTACACGGTGAGTGTCCTTCCGGAAAGATGACGTTTTCAGATGGAAGTATTTATACAGGTAGTCTTAACGGCGGCCGGCCAGATGGGAAGGGTATGACGACATCGCGTAACGGCACGATAATAAATAACTCAGGGAAGAGTGAACCAAAGAAGTCGGTTGCATCACAACAGGCTTCACAACCTATTGCTCAATCGCAAAAAGGGGCGCAGAAAGCACGAAAATAGTATTTCAACGAGGGTGTCCCGAATTTATATAAATACAAAATTATTTACACCCTCAAAATTAGGATAGCCCCGACACCTCCTTGTTTATTTAAACCAAAAATTTCTCGCGCTCACTCAGCTAATGATACAGTTGTTATCTTTAGATTCATGCACCTGTGCATTTCTAGTTACATCGGCCACTTGAACATCATTTTTATCATAAAGAGCTTGAACATAACTTGCTAGCCCATTTTTTTGTAGCAGAATCAGATCACTTTCGGTCGAGGTAAGAATTTGTTCTACCGTTATCTCTTTCAACGCAAGACAATGCTGCACCTCCTTGTCAAGTAAGGCGCTTCGAACGTGGGATGCAGCCAATAATACAGGGACAGTTAGCATGTCAATCTTGAAGTAATCTTGATATTGCGAAATCTGTAGAATACGCACTACCTCGTACATTTCCCAGAAATCTTCAGAAAGATACGGTTCGAATTGTGTACCGTATAAAACAGTCACCAGCGAGTCATGCAAGGAGCCGTCTTCTTTAAATGCATTAACCAGACGAACACGCGTCTGCTCATCCATGCATTTCTGAAAATTTTCGTCTGAACATAAACTGATCAAGGGGATTATATTTGCAAATTCTCTGTATTTTATTAACCATAACAGCGAGCTTTTTGTTAAGAACGCTTCGCATTTTTTTAGACAATCAGCAAAATGAACAACTGCATTTAGCAGTCCGAAGAGAGCTTTTACGGGTAATTTCCGAAAGGGCCAGTCGTCGTGTTTACAAAGAAGGTCGAGTACATCTTTCTTCTTCAGAGTTCGCAATATATAGGCGAAAGAATCAATCCCTTCGAATTCGATGAGAGTCTTTATTCGTTTTTGCTTAAGGTGCTGTTGAAATACCCAATAGGGCAGATCAAGTATATAGGCAACCGCATCGATATGTGGATGATCGATAAGCTCGTCGAGGGCTAATGAGGAGCCAAGACATTGTTGAATCCTTTTATCGCTAAGAATGGTATAAAGCGGAGCAATTTGCGGTAATTTTATGAGCTCTTTCCAACTAAATCGCTGTTCAAGGTGATCCCGCACTTTTTTGTTATTCAAAATATTTGCAAACGCATAAGTATTGGTTACGTTATGGTTCCATTGTTCGATAAGCCAATCTAAACGTAATTCGCTATTAGCAAAGCTGTTTTTAATTTCCTCATAATCCAAGACGCAGGAAAACTTCCTGATTTCAGGCAAAGGGAGGAGTTGTTTTATAGCCAGCGTATTGTCATCAAGATAGTGCTGAAGCTGTTTACCGTCATGCAAGCTATTAGCAAAAGCGTAGGGATTGGGAGTAGCAAGAATTTGATTTGTCGTTAACTTATCGTTATCCAGATATTTTTGAGCATATTTCAAGATCCACTCAAGAAGCCCAATGGTCGAACATTTCAACTGCCAATTGGGATCTTCAACGAGTTTGTGCTGCCCGGCCTTAAAGTCATTCAATAGTTGGATAATACGCCCTATAGTAAGCGCGCCCTTATCCAGATATTTTTGAATCATTTTTCTCGTTACCGCTTGGGCAAGCGCTTCCAAGTCAGAAAAATTGATAAGCCACTCGATAGGCAGTTTAGTTTCTATTAAATATTTTTGAATGTGTTCGTTTATCAAAACAATAGCAAAATCGCTTGCCCCTATCTCGACAAGTCGATCTATAGTTAGCTTGCCATTGTAAAGAACTTCTTTAACTTCTTCGTATTCCAGCGCAGTAGCTAAGCCCGAAATTTCATTATTCATGCAATAAATGATGAGTTGCTTCATGCTTAGCATGCCGGTACCAAGACACTCCTCAACTCCTTTCTTACTTAAGGCTTCAATAAATGCTTCACTCCTCTCTGCATTCATGATTTCGATAAACTGCGGAATAGCCAGCTTGCCATTATTAAGATATCGTTGAATTTCCTGGTGCTCTAACCACTGAGGGAGGCGAGAAGTTCGATTACTTCCCCATTTTTCGATAAAGTTTTCTCGACAGTACTTCATTGTTAATCTGCCGTTATCAAGGTATTTTTGAATTTGTTTATCTGCTAGATAGCGAGCAAAGAACTGTTGTTGATGTGGGACCTGTTCTCCTTTCAGACTGCCATCAATAAGATATTTCTTAAGTACTTCCGCTTCATACCCCCCTAAATTTGATTCGAAGGCATCTTCGTAAAAAGCTGCTGCCTTTACCTCCATTTCTTTTTGTGCTTGAAGAATGGTTAATTCGCCATTTTTGATTCTTTGTATAGTGAGAGGGCCACAATTTAGTCCTAATTGTTGCTGCAGGCGGAAAGCTGGTCCGTAATTTTTGCTTTACCTGCAGAGTTAAGCTTCACCATCCCCAATATTTGCTGCTGATGCTGACAGGTAAGGGAACAGCTGATAACGTCTCTAAACGATAGAGGTTGCGTGATAGGAGAGTGCACATCTAGAGGAAGGTCGAGAATGTGGAGTTTGATAGTAACGTTTTGATGAGAAGATTTTGGGTTCTGGTTGTAACGCGCAATGCCTTGTTCGAAGTGAAAGAAGTCAGGATCTTTTTCTTGAAGTTGAGTAATAGCATGGGTAAATTCACTGGTACATGCAAAATGATTTTTTAGTTTTTCTACTGTTACCTGTACATCTTGGTATGGATATATCGATGAATCACCACGTTCTTTTTGACTGGTCATTACTATGACGAACACTTCTTGGCGCTGATCTCGATCAAAAGCCTCAAAATGTGCAAAAAGCGCAGAGGCAAGTATTTCAAAAATTAATTTTTTATCTGCTGAAATGGAGGCTTTGTCATAAATATTGTCTACTAGTCGATCGGCCTGAGCTTGACTCGTATTAGCCTCGAATTGGCAAGTGGATTGCCGATAGCCAATTATGTTTAGATTACTAAAGCTTTCCATTGTCGTTCCACCTTAAATTATGTATTTCGCTTGCACAACACAGGTGTAATGCGAAGAATCAAACCAATTCTTCAAGTGGATAGTTTCTTCTATTGAGGTAGGGAAAGCTATGGTGGATTTCCACCTCAAACCGCATACTCGCTATACCAAATCTGCAACTCCCAGCCTACACGCTAATTTTTTTTAGTTTATTCGAATCCAGAATCTTTCACGCGCTCTTAGCTAATGATACAGTTGTTATCTTTACGTCCGCGCGCTTGATCATCCTTTACGCCACGGGCTTGCACATCATTTTTATCCCAGAGCGCTTCTACATAGCTTCCTACACCATTTTCGGCTAGCAGCATCAGATCACTTTTTGTCGATCTCAGAATTTGACCTATCGTTACTTCTGCTACTGCAAGACAACGCTGCACCTCGTTGTTAAGTAAAGCTTCTCGAACGCTGGGTGCAGCCAATAATACTGGGACAGTTAGCATGTCAGGCTTGAAGTAATCTTGATATTGCGAAATCTGTAGAATACGCACTACTTCCCGCATTTCCCAAAAATCGTCGGAAAGATACTGTCTGAATTGTGTCTGGTATAAAACTGTCTGTAGCGAATTGGCCAGAGAGGTGTCTACTTTAAATGCGTCAATCAGATTAACACGCGTCTTTCTATCCAAGCATTTCTGAAAATGTTCGTCAGAACATAGACTAATCAATGGGAGTATGCCTTCTTGTTTATTGTGTTTTATTAACCATAACAACGAGCTTTTTGTTAAGAGCGCTTCGCATTTTTTTACGCAAGCAGCAAATTCAATAATATTAGGTAGCAGTTCGAAGAGAGTCTCAACGTATAATTTCCGATAGGGCCAGTCGTCGTCAGTACAAAGAAGGCCGAGTACATTTTTCTCCTTCATGATTCGGAGGGTGTAAGCGAAAGAGTCAATCGCGTCTAACTCGATGAGAGTATTTATTGGGTTTTGATTAAGGTGCTGTTGAAAGTCCGTATTGCACAGACCAAGTATATAGGCGACCGCATCGATATGTGGATGATCGATAAGCTGGTCGAGGGTTAGGGAGAAGCCAAGACAGGATTGAATCCTTTTATCGCTAAGAATCGTATCAAGCGCAGCAATTTGCGGTAAGTTTATGAGCTCTTCCCAACTGAATCGCTGTTCAAGGTACTCCCGTACTTTCTGATTTTTCAAAACATTTGCAAACGTAAAAGTATTGGTTGGGTTATGGTTCCATTGTTTGATAAGCCAATCTAAACGTAATTCGCTATTAGCAAAGCTCTTTTTAATTTCCTCATAATCCAAAACCCGGGAAAATTTTAAGATTTCATCCATAGGGAGGAGTTGTTCCATAGTCAGCGTATTGTCGTCAAGATAGAGTTGAAGCTGTTTGCCATCATGTAAGCTACGAGCTAAATTGAATGGATTTTGGGCACCAAGAATTTGATTTAGCGATAACTTATCGTTATCCAGATATTTTTGAGCGTGCTTTAAGACCCGTGCAAGAAGGGCAACGGGCGACCTTTCATACCACCCACTGGGGTTTTCAAGGAATTTGAGCTGCCCGGCGTTAAAGTCCTCCAGAATTTTGATAATCCGCCCTACGGTAAGCTTGCCATTATCTAGATATTTTTGAATCTTTTTTTTGGTTGCCGCTTCGACAAGCGCTTTTGAGTCAGGGAAATTAATAAACCAGTCAAAAGGCAGTTGGTTATCTTCCATGTATTTTTGAATGTGTTCGTTTTTTAAAGCAATAGCAAAATTGCTTGCTCCAATCTTGACAAGTCGATCTATAGTTAGCTTACCAGTGCGAAGCACTTCTTTAACTTCTTCGTATTCCAGGGCCGTAGCTAAGCCCCAAATTTCGCCCTTCAGGCAATAAACTATGAGCTGCTTCATACTTAGCACGCCGGAATCAAGACTCTGTTCAACTACTTTTTTACTTAAGGATTCAGTAAACGTTTTACTCTTCTCTGCATTTATGATTTCGATAAGCTGCTGAATATTCAGTTCACCATTATCAAGATATTGTTGAATTTTCTTGTGTGGCAACAACTGCTTGAAGCGAGACCCTTGATGAAGTGGGTAGAAATAATAGTTTTCCAGGCAGTACTTCATGGTTAGTTTGCCGTTATCAAGATATTTTTGAATGTGTTCATCTGCTAGATAGCAAGCAAAGAACTGCTGTTGTTGATGTGGAACCTGTTCTCCTTTCAGACTGCCATCAATAAGATATTTCTTAAGTACTTCCGCTTCATACCCCCCTAAATTTGATTCGAAGGCGTCTTCGTAAAAAGCTGCTGCCTCTACCTCCATTTCTTTTTGTGCTTGAAGAATGGTTAATTCGCCATTTTTGATTCTTTGTATAGTGAGAGGGCCACAATTTAGTCCTAATTGTTGCTGCAG
>JAJNBE010000062.1 GCA_021155915.1 Solimicrobium sp.
TAATCTGCTATTTTTAAACCGAGCTATTTTCTGAGTCTGCTGAAAAATCTCCTTATGTACCATAATGAGTGCCATCAAAAGAGTCGATGGCTCAAAGGAATAATTTAGCGGTCGCCGACCTTTCAAATGTAGTCTTAGGCGGGGCTACTTAGTGGGCATCCACAATAGTTGTTATGGCCTGATTAATCGATGATGTTACCTGAACTAACTTTTGAAGGAACAGGCTTTGCTCAAGAACTCATCAATAAGATTGGCCGTAATCTGATTTGACTGCGGACCCGGCTATGTCGCAACAATTCTTGGCTTAAGGGTAAAACAGGTGCGACTGTGGAATCAAAAGAAGCTTGGGGTAGCGGGTGACGGAAGATGGTACGCTAAGCAAAAATATCTATTGCCTCAGCTTCTTCAGTTGCAACTGAAGTACCGCATAAATCTGCATCCTGCTGATGTGCTTACGCTACTACGTGAGTCATACGAAAATACATATACGTGGGCGTAAAACTATGGGGAGGTCTGAGCACAGCCGTCTTCCTGAAACCGTCGCCCTATGAGGGTATTATTCCACTAGACCATGAAGTGCCAGCCTGACCATAATCTGAAAAATGTGGTTTTTACTTAGTGGATTTCCACAATAGCCGTTATGGTCTAAATAATCGATAATGAAACTACTAACCAACGACATCAAAAAAAAGTCACCCAGCTTGTTGAATGATGTCCCCATTAAATATATTAGAAAGCGAACTATGCAGCCAATCAACAGATCAGTAACCGGTAATCTTCACATTAATTCGAACCAGGCAGATGTAGTGAACTTAAAAAGCAGAATAGAAGAAAATCGCCTGTTTTTTGATAACCTGAAAAACAGCAAGCCATTTCAAAATCTGTTAATTCTTATGCGTGAAGCCGATGTTCCTGACGAGTGTCTGTCAGATTTTCTCATGGGGAAGTGCAGCCTAGAAACTTGCTTGGGTGAAAAACCATGGATGACCGCTTTGCTGGTCAAGACATACGGTGGGCTCCAGGCCTGGCGGCCGGGCTCACATTTTTTATCAGAGCCGTTATCCACTACTTTATCTGTTATTTTTAAACAGGGCTATTTTGAATCTGCTGAAAAATCTCATTCTAAATTCTATACCCTGATGAGTTACATTAAAAGCGTGGAGGACTCAGAAGCATTAGATTTGAAGGGCGCTGATCTTTCAAATGTTGCCTTAGACGGGGCTAACCTGTCTGGAGCTAACTTATCTAAGGCTAAATTGGTTGGGGCTGGCTTATCACGGGCTAACTTATATAAGGCTAATTTGGTTGAGGCTGACTTGAATACGGCTGACTTATCAGGAGCTATCTTATCTGAAGCTGATTTGACTAAAGTTCAGTTATGGAGAGCTAACTTATCGGAAGCTAACTTATCCAAGGCCAACTTGTTCGAGAGTGGCTTATCAGCGGCTAACTTATCTAACGCTAATTTGGCTGGGGCTGAATTGCAAAAAGTTGATTTTCAATGGGCGGACTTGTCTGAGGCTGACTTGTCCGGAGCTAATTTATCCGGGGCCAATTTGATACATGCGATAGTGAAAATAGACCAACTGATTAATGTTAAATTGATTGGCGCCAAGTCCAATAGTGATCTCATATCAACTCTGATAAAAAAACAAGAAATGGAAGCAGTATAAAAAATCAATTTTTTTTGTCGCAAATCACCGCTGAATTGACTTTCTAAGGAACAAAATTTCTTGAAGAGCTCATCAATAAAATAGGCTGTGATTTGATTGTTAACCCGGGCGATGCCGTAGCAATTCTAGTATGTCAGTGAAACGCTTTCATGCTGTGGAATCAAAAAAAGAAACGGATAGCCGGTAACGAAGCTGATTCACTGAGCAAAAATATCTGTTTCCCTGGCTAGTTGAATCATGTTCCTATTGATTATATAAAGCGAACTATGCAGTCAATTAACAGATCAATAAATGGTTATTTCGAACCCGGCAGATGAAGCCGATGTTTTTCTGTTGAGAT
Source organism: Solimicrobium sp. (assembly GCA_021155915.1). Lineage (GTDB taxonomy): Bacteria > Pseudomonadota > Gammaproteobacteria > Burkholderiales > Burkholderiaceae_D > Solimicrobium. The sequence goes on from JAJNBE010000062.1 coordinate 2,014, forward strand.
TTTATTATGGGGAAGCCCAGCTTAGAAACATGGTAACTCGGGCCATTGGACTCAGGTTGGTGTTTCCATCAGTCAATTTGAATTGTATCTGCGCACGATATGCGGCCGACCTTTGCCTCAAACCGGAACAATTCGGCTTTAGCATGATGATCAATTTTCTTGGACTTTCTTATAACTCGGGAGGGTTTAGACAAGGTGCAGGTGCAGCGCAACCGCACTGGTAGGAAAAAGTGTGCAACCCGGCCGAAAAATGGGTTATCTAAATTTCTACCATCCCACAAGTCCGACACAACTCGCAGTCTGGGTCATTCAACTGGAAGCCCCTCCCGTTTTTAAAAGCTCTCGCATCTGGGAACTGCCACAATTAGGCACTACCGAATACGAAGACAACTCAAGGTGCTGCATCCGACCACTTATTCGTTGATCTCCCATCTAGTTAAACGGTTCGAATGCGAACTCTAATCGAAGTAAAGTAGTCGATCTTAAACACATCGATTCACGTTTTTACGGCCCTTTTTTCTCATCCATAATAAGGCCGAGCGCAACCTTTTAGACCTGAAAATTAACAACGCAAAAACGAAAACTTTCACAAAGGAAATTCAATATATCGCCTCGATAATTAATCAGTAGATTTCGTTAAATACTTGTCAAAATTTATTGTAATCATGCTGAATGTATCCTACCTTTCAGTTACGGCCATTGTACTAAATTTATGGACCGATACTGACCACAAGTTTGCGAAACGACCCTGGTCAGTAATTGAATTTCAATCTTTAGGAGCATCTCATGAAACGCATTTATTTGATCAATTCTTTCAGCAAGGAAAGTACTAGATCTTTCCGTCAGAGATCAGCTTCCTTTGCTACCTCACTAATACAATTAGTGTTTATAGGTTTAATAGGTTGTGGAGCAATGGCCAATGCGACTGCCAGCGAAGGCATCATATATGTTAACAGTGCGGCAGCCTTGAATGGCGATGGGCAAAAATGGGAGAGTGCATACAATAATATAGACGACGCACTTACCGAATCCGTGTATATAAAGTGGTATGCGAAGGATTACAAAGGAACCTCGATTATGCCAGCCACTACGGTGCAAGTTTGGGTTGCGACAGGAAGGTACCCGATGCGAACAAACTTATACGGTGTTTTTGATAAAGTGGATATTTATGGTGGATTTTTAGGAGGTGAAATCTCAGTTAGTGACCGTGTGTTCGACACTAATCATCTACCGGCATGGCCAACAACCTTACTCGATAATCCCTGGAATGTACAGTATCCACCTCCCTATTATTCCCACGTTCTCTCTGTAAGGTGGGGAACAAACAGGTTCGATGGATTAAGGTTTGAAGGCGCGGGAGGAATTTTGCAGGAAGGGGGCAACCTGACTGTTGCTAACTGCATATTTACACGAGTTAATCCTCAGACAGTCTCCATAGGCGGTAACGGAATATTTTCAATGAACAATGCCACCTTAACGGTGGAAAGAAGCTATTTTTTAAACGGATGGGCAAGTCGCGGTGGAGCCATCGCGGCGGACAACGCCGCCAGTGTGACTATTAACAATTCAACGTTTAGTGGCAACTCGACCAACGGTAGTGGTGGCGCGATTTGGATCAATGGTAATCAAACAAGCACATCATATCCAGGTGCTAATGTAACCTATGGCGCGGCTCGACTAACCAATGTGGTCATGGCCAACAACGCTTTTTCTAATGGCTACGCGGTTTCAAACGGGGGAGCAATATCAATAGAAAATGCCGGTTCAGTGGCAATTGCCGGTAGCAAGTTCAACAATAACTTCTCGTACATGGACGGGGGAGCACTGTCGGTAAGAAATGCAAGCGGCCTGGAAATAATAGGGTCAACCTTTGGATCCTTTGAAAATGGAATTGCTAATCCTTCTAAGGGAAACAGAGCTGATAGCGGTTACGGTGGAGCTGTCTATGCCACCTCAATAAGCGGATCATTAAAAGTAACGAGCAACAATTTTTACGGCAATAGCTCAATCGCCGGAGGAGCAGTTTTCTCTTATGCTCAAGACCAAAATGCAACCATCTTGGTTTCTGAAAGCACATTTGCTGGAAACAGAGCCGATTATGGGGGAGCTATTTTGGATTATGCGGAAATAACAGGAGCTGCTAAAACGGTAACGTTAGCTATTACCAAAAATACTTTTAGCAACAATATTGCATCTACACAAGGCCCTGCGATCTATTATGATGGGACCCAAATGTCCGTTAATGGCAGAGATTTGACGACGAGGCAATTTGGTTCAGTGGATGAAAAAGTTATCAGGAAGTGGCTCATACAAGATAACAATTATTCTTTGAAGGACGCTGATATTTTTGCTCCTCTCTGATCAAACACCTGTGTCCAACGATGGAATTCAGTGCTATAAAACAAATATGACTGAATACCCATCGTTGGAACCTCTCGGTTACCAAAAACTCAACCATAATGCTGATGCAATTTGGGCGCCTACTCTCCCCCATAAATGGCTTAAAGAGTACATTCAAAGCCTCCTACACTCTAACCGCTAAGGGATCAGAAGATAATATTGATGTTCTTCTAATTCACTCTGAGATTTATATTTTCTTTCCCAAAAAAGAACTGGCTACAGCGATTAAAGCCGTACGATCTTCTAATATAACCTGAATACTGAACATAATCTGGAAACAGAAGGTCTGCAGAGGTTTCAAAGAGAGGAATTGTATTCAGATGGTAATGAAAATATTCTTATGAAATAGTGTGTTTGTGTAAGAAGGAAAATATAAATAATTATTGATAAAGTCCTTTGAAAATTCTACTTAGCATCCTGGAGATTTCAGGTAATTCACCTATTCTACAAACAGTAGCGGATTATCTCGACACGTGCACAAAATCGCACCGTGTTATTCTACCTCATCAAAAAAATTGCTCTCTTCCGCAAGCGGAAGAATTTTATAGCTTCGGATTCCTTGGTAGCAAAACCGCTAATGCGGCGCGATTTTTGTATAAATATTGAGAATAATGACTCCAATAACAATCAGAAGAATACCAATGATGGAAGGAAAATCTAAGGTCTGTTTGTAAAATATCCACCCGGACAATGAAATTAAAACCACACCAGCACCAGACCAGATTGCATAAGTCACGCCTACCGGTATCACTTTCAACGTAAGCGATAAACAGTAAAACGCGACCGAATAGCCGATCACCACTAATAGGGAAGGAACTAAGTGTGTAAAGCCCTCAGAAGCTTTGAGTGCAGAGGTGGCGGCCACTTCTGCAAAGATAGCAATTCCAAGAAATAGACAGTTCAATTATTGTTCCTCCATGTGCATGCTTGAAGACAAGAAACGCCCGCCTTATCAACAGCCTGATGATCAACCAGTACAATAATACCTAAGCTGTACGAATGCCTCTGCAATATAGTTACCTAACCCATCATCAGTAATATTACTTTACCTCACCTATATTGCCAAACGTCTTTCTCTGTTTAAAAGAAATTCTTCACAAAGACTTCTTCAATATTTTTTAAGTAACAGAATTTCATTAATTCATAGAATGCTTTCTTGCATGAGGAATAACTTTAATGATTAACTTTCTTTCTCTTAGCGAAAGACTTTTTACAAATGATTAAATGAAATTGGAGTAAAGAGTTGAGTCAAAGTGAAATATTTTTTTTCAAAACCACGAGGAATAACCATTAAGGTGCAATCTTCTAACACGGCCATTGTTACGTAGCCTAGTTTTGATATGCGTCGGCACCCTTTGCGAATTCAGCAGCCGATGCGATGCCCTAACAAGCGACAGCTAGCAGGATCACAGCGAATAAATTACGCCTCCCTACAATTTCTTTCATTAGTTTTTCAAATATTCCCATAGTTACCATATTCCTTTTTTCTTTCGCCAATGGTTTTTGCTCAAAAATGTAAGAGGGCTTTCTGGATGCTGGGACCCAATCAAAACGCGAGTGTGTACTTAACGCTTTCATAGGTATGCTAGCACATTGAATCGGGCAATTACTTGAAAACTTAATTCGATCTTGTTCAGCGGCAATTTTACCTTATCAATTTTTGGCTAGCTATTTTCAACATTAAAGAAGTAGATCTAATCATCCGCAAACGGCAGAGGATTGAGAAAGAGTGTTGGCGATAGAAAAAATTTACTAATATCCCTATACCGGTTCTTTTTTTGGGTGTAATAACGGGACTCTAAACACATCGATTCACGTTTTTATGACCCTTTATCTCTTTCATCATAAGGCCGAGCGCATCCTTCCAAACCCGAAATTTAACAAAGCAAAGACGAAAAACTTTCACTGGGGAATTTAAATAAATGACTCGATAATTAGTCAGTAAAACTTCGTTAAATACTCGTCAAAATTCATTGTAATCATGCTGAATGTATCCTACCTTTCAGTTACGACCACTATACTAAATTTATGGCCGGATACTGACCACAAGTTTGCGAAACGACCCTGTTCAGTAATTGAATTTCAATCTTTAAGAGCATCTCATGAAACGCATTTATTTGGTCAATTCTTTCAGCAAAGAAAGTACTAGATCTTTCCGTCAGAGATCAGCTTCCTTTGCTACCTCACTAATACAATTAGTGTTTATAGGTTTAATAGGTTGTGGAGCAATGGTCAATGCGACTGCCAGCGAAGGCATCATTTATGTTAACAGTGCGGCAGCCTTGACTGGCGATGGGCAAAAATGGGAGACTGCATACAATAATATAGACGACGCACTTACCGAATCCGTGTATATAAAGTGGTATGCGAAAGATTACAAAGGGACCTCGATAATGCCCGCCACTACGGTGCAAGTTTGGGTTGCCACAGGAAGATACACGATGCTAAAGAATTTAAAAGGTGTTTTCGATAAAGTGGATATTTATGGCGGATTTTTAGGAAGTGAAACTTCAGTAAATGACCGTCTGTTTGACACTAATCATCTACCGTTATGGCCAACAACCATACTCGACAATCCTTGGAATATTTAGTATCCACCCTCTCATTACTCCCATGTTTTCGCTGTGAGCAGGGGAATCAATAGGTTCGATGGTTTAAGGTTTGAAGGCGCGGGAGGAATTTTGCAGGAAGGGGGCAATCTGACCGTTGCTAACTGTTTATTTACGAGAGTTAATCCTCAGACAGTTTCCATAGGCGGTAACGGAATATTTTCAATCAACAATTCCACCTTAACGGTAGAAAAGAGCTATTTTTTAAATGGATGGGCAAGTCGCGGTGGAGCCATCGCGGCGGACAACGCCGCCAGTGTGACGATTAACGGCTCAACGTTTAGTAATAACGGGACGGGAGATGGGGGTGGTGCTATTTGGATCAGTGGTAATCAGACAAGCACATCTGTTCCAGCGGCTAACGCAACCTATGGCCCGGCTCGACTAACCAATGTGGCCATTACCAACAATGTTTTTACTAATGGCTACGCGGGTGGAAGCGGAGGAGCAATCTCAATAGAAAACGCCGGTCAAGTGGCAATTGCCGGTAGCAAGTTCGTCAATAACTCCTCGTCCTACGACGGGGGAGCACTGTCTGTAATAAATGCAAGTGGTCTGGAAATAAAAGGGTCAACCTTTGGCTCATTTGAAAATGGAATTGCTAATCCTTCTAAGGGAAATCGAGCTGATGACTTCTACGGTGGAGCTATTTACGCGGCCTCAATAAGCGGATCATTAGTAATAACGAGCACCAATTTTTACGGCAATAGCTCATTCGCCGGAGGAGCAATTTTCACTTATGCTCAAGACCAAAATGCGGCTATCTTGATTTCTGAAAGCACGTTTACGGGAAACAGAGCCGACTACGGGGGCGCTATTTTGGATAATGAGGAAATAACAGGGGGTGCTAAAACGGTAACGTTAGCTATTACCAAAAATACTTTTAGCAACAATATTGCCTCAGTACAAGGCCCTGCTATTTATTACGATGGGAGCGAAATGTCTGTTAATGGCAGAGATTTGACGACAAGGCAATTTGGTTCAGTGGATGAAAAAGTCATTAGGAAGTGGCTCATACAAGATAACAATTACACCTTGAAGGACTCTGATATTTTCGCACCTCTCTGATCAAGCACCTGTGTCCAACGATGGAATTCAGTGCTATAAAACAATTCTGACTGAATACCCATCGTTGGAACTTCTCGGTTACCAAAAACTCAACCATAATGCTGACGCAATTTGGACGCCTACTCTCCTCCATAAATGGCTTAAAGAGTACATTCAAAGCCTTCTAGAGGGGCGGCCGGGATTCGTGCAAAAACCATCAAATGCCGTTCTAAGTATTTAAATATTTAAAGAATTCTTGTTTTGTAATTCATGGGCGGCACTTTCCGATCCAGATCAAGCGTGTAATCTCCGTAACGATTGATATGCTCAGTACGGTATGGCGCCAATCCCGCCAGAATCTCTTCGCTGATGGGAAGTCCTTCCTCCTGCATCTCTTTCAGTACTCCTGTCATTGCCTCCACGTTATGCAAAATAGCCAGGTTGGCTACTAACTGATTGTATTTGACCACCTTATGCTGTTCATGCCGAATATTTTCTGCAATGACGCCCTGGTTCCCAAAAAACAGCCATTTGATAAACTGGTTGAATTCTTCGCTCTTGTTAGTTGCTGCCTGAATAGTCTTGCGCAACTCTATATCCCCTATGTATTTCAACAAAAACTCGGTGCGCACCACGCGCGCGCCCTAATTCACGGAATGCAAAATACAGCTTATTTTTTCGGCTGGCGGTACCAAGCCGCTTCAATATAGTCGACGGCGTGATCTTGCCTGCTTTGATAGATAACACGATGTGCATCATGTCCGGCAAGTGTGTCTCAATGAGTTCCCAATTAATATTTTCATTAAAAAGCGAGTTGATGTTTTTATACTTCGCCATTCTGTCATGACGAAAGAACACCAGTTTCTTCAAGTTCCGGATCCTGGGCATCAAATTGATACCTAACAAATGGGCCAATCCGAATACCGGCGCGCTTTGGGCGTGAGTATCGCCATGCAGCGTATCTGGTTGAATGTCGGATTCATTTTTGATTAGCCCATCCAAAATGTAGATCGCCTCGTAGACTCCGCAAGGAATGGAATGGCTGAATAACGTGATATACATGCCGGAGACATGATAGTAGCCGATTCCTCCGTAGCCCCCATAACGGATGTGGTACTCAGATAGCAAATTCTGCTCATACATATTCCACTTTGTTCCATCCGCAGAAGCAGCCTTGCCGGTGCCCCAGTATTTCGGCAACAAGAATTTGTTGTAAGCATTGATGACTTGCACGATCGCTTTCTCCAGGCGTTCTTCAGTCATATGGTGCAGGTTCAGCCAGGCGACCTGCTTACGGCTGATACCCTTCAGGGACCGCGCTGTCTGCGTTGGCCCCAGATTACAGCCATAACAAAACAGCGTAGTGACAAAGCGTTTGCGTGGGTCATCAATTTTTGCTTCAAAGCCAGACAGCGGTTCGAAATTCTTATGTAAATCTAGCCATCCCTCGGACTCACCAACACATCGAGAATATTTTTTTCCGGTAGTCGCGCGGTAAGTTGCTTGTCGATCTGCTCTAGTGCGGCTGGTTTCGCGTCTTTGGTATGTTTGCGGATGATAATCTCGGCTCCGTCCAGGTCAGCGTGGGCGTTTTCCGGGAACGCACTGTCCACCCGCGACGCCATATCGGACAACGAGGTTTTCAGATTGGCTACAAATATGTTTCGTTCGGTTGGGATATTCAACATGGCGCCGTATTCTTTTATTTGCGTCTGGTAGGTCGCCCAATCGATCAGCTGATCACGATAGTCGCTGTACTGGTCGCTATTGGCTACGCATAAATCGCCGGACTGAAGTTCTTGCATAACTTCGGTCAAAACGCATAGCTCAAAATACTTGCGGTTGACTTCGGTGACGGCACCGGAGCGTTGACCAATGACCAGCTTGCGCCATTTTTCCGGGATCCATTTAAGATTGATTCCATATTTAATGGTGGATAAATACTCTCTATAGCTTTGTCTGTGCTTCAGGACGAATCGAATCGCATCGATGAGTGATTGATCAGCTGTCGTCGACTCCAGTTCCAACAAGCTTAAGCAGTTCAACAATAAGGCGCGCTGTGCCTGGTATGAAGCTAGCATAAACGGTAGATAGTTATTCCCTGCATAGGCCATATGCTCTTCACATTCACCCAATAACAATTCCGGTTAGCCGTGCATCGCGGCGGCAATCTTCGCCCCACACTCCTGATCAGTTTCCCCGTCTTGAAACGCTTCCAGCACGTCACGCAGTTGTGACACCAACTTCTCTGCCCATTTCTGATGCTCCAGTAATACCGCTGTAGCTGCTCCTCCGCACCCGAATGAAGTTTTCGAAGCTGGCGGATAAACATGTCGACAGCATCATCGAGTGATTTGCTTAATTGCGCATGAAACAGCACTACCATAGGCGCGTAACGTTTATTCTGCTGAACTGCTTTCAAGTCAGCGGTATCAAGCGCACGAGCTTCGTTTACATACTGACTGTACTTCACGACGGGAATATGAGCGACGGGCGGAAACTGGCTCACTCATGTCTTGAGCCACTTCACGTGGTCAAGATACTGTCTGACTTCTGTGTTGGTCGGTTTTTCCGGCTCTTGCTTTATCCGGTGCCAGTCGCTGGTCAAATGGTTTGGCGACACATTCAGCATGGAGTCGAATTGGGCAATGATCTCAGGCGTTAAAGGGTTGGTCAACGCAAAAAATAGTTTTCATTGACCTGATTGCGTACACGTTGCGCAGTGCGGTTCAGGTTGCTAATAGCTGGCAATTCGAAACGCTGCCGGATCAATTCCTCGATAACAACGTTGATGATGCCCGCCAGCTCCTGTTTGGTCTGTGCAGCCTGAGTGGCTGCGGCATGAATGGCGGGATGAGTTTCCTTTGTAATCGGCTTAATGTTGATGTAAGTGCGTATGTTTCCTTTAAAGCGCTGTCTAGTAGTTGATTATTCGTACTCTTCCAGCTCCTTTTGAGTTATCGATCGTGCGCCGATACATTTTGCGAGAAAGAAAATGCTAGGGGTCGGCACATCCGTCAATACTGCAAAATAACCGAGACGTTGGACGGTCTTCAGGAAATTAATAATGAAAAGTCGTGCAGGAATATCGCGAGCGTAGCGCCGTGCAAATTTCATCTCTTCTTCACTCGGCGTGTAAATATCTTCAAGCTCCTGCTGCGTGAGTTCTGGTTTGCAGCGCGGATACGCAGTTTCGTGAACGCTGCTCAAGCGCACTTCTCCTGTAAAGCTTTGTTGTCAAGCGAAGCACACTGGCTAGTTCGCCTCGTTCAAAGTAATCGTATTAGTGTCCGATTTTATACATTACGTCCTATTCAAATACGGTCTTTCTGACCATCTTTAAAAATCAAAAAAACATTCCCATACTCATAATCTATCGTTTCTTGTTGGAAGGCTTTTTTCACCTCATCTAAGTGAACTTTACTTCCAAGCCATTCGATTTCACTTACTTTTGCACTGTCAAACTCACCCTGTTTTTCTGTTAAATAGATAGAAAAGGCCTGGCTATACAATGGCGGAAGTTTCTCGTGAATAATATTTACTATTTCATTAATAGTTGGTTGGGATGAGGTAAATCGGACCGATATTTTGCCCACGACAGATGGATCTGGAATAAATACCGCAACACTTTCCTGGTTAAGAATAATGGCAAGCTCTTTAGCTAAAGAAAAAATGTCGTCATCTGACAAATTCTGGTTTGGGGAAGTGTTAAAACGTTCCGTATTATCTGCTGTTGTTTTTGGGTCGTTTGACATCCGATACGTACCCAAAATGTCTTTAAATTTACCTTGCTCTATATGCGCTTTTTGTAATACATCGATCATTGTATTTTGAAGACCATGCTGCTCCTTCCCAGTTAATCTTTCATAAGCAGTTTTCAAACTAATTGCTTTAGTGTTGTTAGAAATAAAAATATCTGCGGAAGAATTGGCAAATCCGCTGTTTATTGCAAAGAAAAATAAGATAAAAATAGAAACAATCTTGGTATTAGTAAAGTACATAACAGTTCCCTCGTTAAGTTAAATAATTAATCAAGGGATTACTATAAATTAGCCGTACTAATTTTGTAAGTACGAACATTTTTGTGTCATAGTAACAAAATTGATACTATGAATAATGGGAAAAGTATGGAAACTAGGAAAAATAGGCGTACGAATAATTGCCATTATGGTTGTGCAGTTGAAGCTGCTTTAGATGTCATTGGAAGCAGGTGGAAAGGAGTTATTCTGTTTCACTTATTAGATGGCACAAAACGATTTAATGAATTAAGAAAACTAATGCCAGGCGTTACCCAACGCATGCTGACTTTACAGCTAAGGGAATTAGAGCAAGACGACGTTATTTTAAGAAAAGTCTACCCACAGGTGCCGCCCAAAGTCGAGTACTCGCTTACTCCTTTTGGCCTTGAATTAAAGCCACTACTTTTTTCTTTAAGAGAATGGGGAGCACGCATAATGGAGCGGGATGCCGGAAAATAATACAAAATAAAATTTACTCCTGTCCGGTCAGCTGCAACAGGGGGAACGGCATCATTTCGGCCTACGCAATAAGCTACCGGCGGCGTTTTCAGTAAATTGGTCTGCTTCATCGATATAGCCTTGCACAGTGCCATCATGTCGCCAGCCACGTTGCCGTTTGATATTCCTGAAGTGGGTGCTGGCACGATGAGCACTGGTGGCTAATCCTCGCCTGAAACTATGAACGCTCAGTTCCGGCGCATAAGGCAGGCCCGCTTTCGTAGCACAGGCCTTGAGAATCTCGTTGATACTACCTGCATATAACGGGTCACTGCCGATAGTCCCATGCCGCGTGATACGTCGGAATATCGGTCCGGTCTTGATCTCAGCTGCCGTAAGCTAAAGTTTTAATGCAGTAGCAGGGCAGCATATGCCGCCGCATTCTCCGTATGGAATCGCTTTGGTTATACCTTCTCCATCCTGGTCGGTTTTGGAGTGTGTCAGGGTAATGACCAAGCCTTCAGGTTCCCAGGCAATCTCTTCTGCCGTTAGCACAGCGATTTCGCTACGCCGAAAGGCACCGAAGAAGGCAACCTGCAGGAGTGCGCTGTTTCGTAGAATGGGCAAATCGGTATCCGGCTGCAGCATGGCCACTATCTTCTCCAAATCCTCGATTGGTAATGCCTTTGCTTTCTTTTTCGGCTTGCCGTGTATTCGCGCAATACCCGGCAGAGTTTTCCGCACATCTGGATTATCAGTGGGATCGGCGAATCCCTGAAATTGATGCCATTTGGATAGTGCAGTAAGGCGCAATGCCAGGGCTCGGCTATTGAGTTCGGCTGCATAGGTAAGCAGGTAGCCTAATATTACGTACTACGTAACATGTAACTTTATGTCGAGGAGCTTTGATGGGGCGCGCAGGCATTCTCTATTCTCACGTCGCAAAAGCGGCGGCTGCATTAGTGGCCGACGGGAAAAATCCAACGGTTGACACGATACGAGTAGCACTCGGCGATACAGGCAGCAAAAGCACCATTGCGCCGTTACTCAAACGCTGGAAGGCGGAACATCAAGAAGCGATTTTGGAGGCCGATTTGGGGATGTCAGTCGAGCTTTTACAGGCGGTCAAAAATATCTATGAAAAGATGCAGACTGATGTCATTGATCAGTTGGAACAAGTACAAATTACTCATCAGACAGGGGTAGAGGCAGCGGTAAAACAGATGCAGCAAGCCAAAGCGAAAAACGTTCAACAGGAAAAAATCAATACTGGGCTGCGATCCGAATTGGAACGCATCAATACAACCCTAAAGCAGCTGCAAACCGAGCATCATGCGGCAACAGTGACACTAAGCTCCGTCCAGGCGGAAAACGTTGGCCTGAACCAGCGGTTGGCCGATCGCGCCACAGAGATAAATGCGCTGAACCAGCAGTTGAACCAAGCGCGTATGCAGTTCGAACACTACCAGGAAGCCACAGTACGTTAACCCTCGGAGGATCGCCAGGCGTCCCACCACCGCATTGCACGATTGGAGCAGGACCTGACGGGTATTCAACACCGATTGGCGGATGCTCAAGCACTAATCGCGCAGCAAGCTACGGAAATGACACATTTGGGTGTCGACAATGAACACTGGCGGCAGGTAGCGCAAGCGGCACAAAGTGATCTCGGCGCAGTCAGTACAGAGCGCGACCAACTGGCGTACCAGGTCAAAGAGCTATCGAATGTACGTATCGATCTCGATAAGAGACTCAATTCGGCTCAAGAGGCATTGACTGATGCACGCGTAGCCACTGCCACAGCCCAAAAAGACGTCGATATACTGAACGAACGTCTTATGAACGTCGAAGAGATGGCAACAAAATTAGGGCAGGAAAGAGCTGAGTTAATGCAGAAATTAGTGGAGCGTGAGGCACACAATTTAAAGATAGTAAAAATTTGAATTATTAGCACAATATGTATAGAGATAGACTGAAGTAGGTTTAGCGTACGCTTTCAGACAAGTCATCCGACAAGACACATCTACGACACTTTTAAATTATCATTCCAGTCTTGATATAGATGATTGTAAAAAGGTAGTGAAGTATCGCACTTACCGACTTAATTTCTCAGCTTATTCATAAGCTCTTCTTTGCTTTGTACGTACTAACAAATCAGACGGTAGTAACGGCGTCATCAATGTCTCAATAGACAAGCAATCAGAAGCATTAACTGGCACTTGTGGGCAGGCTCATTTTTCTATCCGAGGCGACTAGAATACGTTTAAGCGCAGGCCAGACTTGCAAGTGCAGAATAGAGATTTTTATATTTCGTGTCCTGTGCCGTTGCGGTGCATCGTCAGCGAACCGTAGTCAACAAATAAGAGTTGACCCGGCTCATGCAACACCCGAGTGCCAAATTCATCTGATTGAAATTCGGTCTCCCGGTAGAGCGTAAAACTGGGCCTACAAGTGACGATATTTCAGAGTCAAGGGAAGGCGCACTACGTGGAAAGTTTAGATATGGTTAATCTCAATTTACTCACTTCGGTAACGCTAAGTTTATTATCCCTAATTTCCAACGAATCAAGTTTCGTAAGCTTCGTAAAATGAGCTGCATCACCAGGCTTTAGCTTGTTATCTCTAATGTCCAGTGAGGTAAGATTCTTCAGTTCCACAACTTGAGCCACTCCCTCGGACTTAAGGCCATTGCCACCGATGTACAGCGAAATAATTTTCGTGAGTTTCTTCAGGTGAGCTGCACCGTTGGACTTAATCTCATTATTACTAATATCCAACGAAGTAAGATTTGTCAGAATCTCTAAATAAGACGCCCCGGTAGAGCCAAGGTTATTCCACCCAATATCCAGCGAAGTGAGATTCATCAGCTCCGTTAAGTGAGCTGCACCACTTGGTCCCAGGCGATTGTTCTCAATGGCCAACAAAGCGAGATTCGTTAACTCCTTCAGATGAGCCGCGCCATCCGGCTTAAGCTTATTCTCTCTGATATCCAAGGAAGTAAGATTTGTCAGTCCCTTCAGATGGGCTGCCCCTTCGGCCCTGAGGTTATTCCACCCGATGTTCATCGAAGTGAGATTCGGCAGCGTCGCTAAGCAAGCCGCAGCCTTGGGCCAAAGGTTATTTTCTGCAATGTTTACAGAGTTGAGTTTCGTTAGTTGCGCCACATGAACCGCACCCTCTTGACCGAGCTTATTATTGTCAATGCCCAACGAAGTAAGATTCGCCATCTTTGTCAAGGTAGCCGCCCCACCTGCTCCGATCTCATTCATGCCAATACCCAGCGACGTCAGATTCGTTAGTTGCACTACGTGAACCATGCCCTCTTGTCCGAGCTGATTATTGTGAATGTTCAGCGACGTGAGGTTCGTCAACTTCGTTAGGTAAGCCGCGCCCTGGGGTCCGAGTTTATTGCTCCCGATATTCAGCAAAGTAAGACTGGTCAGCTCCGCCAGGCACGCTTCGCCGCCCGGCCAAGCATAATTGCTCTCAATATTTAGCGAATGGAGGTTTGTTAGCTTTGCGAGGTGAACGACATTTTCCCATGCGACACCTACCATCCTCGCTGTCAATTTAATTTCTCTTATCCGATCATTTTCAGATAAACTTTGAATCAACTCTTTAAAGAAGTCAGTCTGCCTTATATTCGGCATGGACCTAATAGTGATGGTCAAAGAACGAGCATCTAGGGTCTGGTAGCACGCATAAAAATGATTGGTTTGCGCTTCTGTTAACCCATCAAGTTTTATCCACCGTTCCCACAGGTCATTAAAATCTTTATATGCTGCTACGGATACCTGCCGCATTGCCCGCAAGGATGGATTATTTAGATAACTGCCCAGTTTGCGTGTTACTTCACTGGGAATAAGCTCAAAAGTCCGATC
>JAJNBE010000063.1 GCA_021155915.1 Solimicrobium sp.
TTGAAGAAGATGATGGGAGGATTTTATTTTCTGATAGAAGAGAATCCTATCCACTCGCTATTTCTTCTCTGGATGAGTTGAAAGATAATTTGATAAAGGATATTCTTTTTAATATTAGAAGGTATCCATCGTGGTTATGCAGTTATGCGTTGGATTACATTATGTTTCATGCTAATAATCCTGCTCTTCCTTTTGAGGACATAGCCGAACATGTTATTAAAAATTCGGATGAATACACTGAGACGACCATCCAAAGTGCAGTGAATTACATAATTGGTAATGCCCCAAAATTTTCCAGTGAATCTCTTGCTATAGCCACAAAGCACATAACTGAAAATAGTGAAGAATACTCTGAAGGATTAATTGCGCAAGCAGCCATAAATTTTATTGATAATAATTATGGTTTTTTCCACGCACATGAAAATCAGCAGCAATTTGTAGCCTGTTATCAACACTCCGAAGAAATGGCTATTTTACAAGACTACTCTGACCAACTCTCCACGATTTTATTCGCAGACAAATATGGCTACCGGATGAGCTCAGGCGAAAGTAGTTCGCGGTATAAAACGATTTATCAATTATGGAAATCATCCCGCTTTCGATTAGCAGTAAATGCAAATAAAGAGGTCGCCATTTTTATTTTAAAGAATAGGGAGCATAAAGCAATTACTCTATGGAATTCTAAAAATAAACTAAAGGACGAATACGAAGGAACAGCGCACGCCTAGGACGGACGGCGATGTCTTATGGGATGGTGATCAGCTTACATTCATGTCTGATTTCAAAAATGGCATAGATAAGAGATATAAAACATGTCAACGCTACTACCTCTTTGTGCTAATTTCTAACATATTGATAAAAAAGTACCAACTGAAAGCGTAAGATTCTTTTGCCATCAACGCTATAATTTCTTCTCTCATTTTTCTACTCGACTTAATGCAAACTCCCGGGCCGCTCTCTCCTCAAGTCTTAACCGTTAGTGAGCTAAATCAGACTGTGGCACTCTTATTAGAGCGAACAATTCCTCTGTGCTGGATTGCCGGTGAAGTCTCTAATTTTACCCGAGCCTCTTCAGGCCATTGGTATTTCACTCTCAAAGATGATCAGGCACAGGTTAGGGCAGTTATGTTTAAAAGTCGTTCAATTGCGGCTGATTTCGTTCCTCGTGAAGGCGAGAAAGTGGAAGTCCGGGCTACAGCTACGCTGTATGCGCCCCGCGGGGATTATCAATTAACTGTTGAAGGTATTCGGCGTGCCGGCTTAGGTAATCTCTATGAAGCATTTTTGAAGTTGAAGCAACGACTCAGTGAGGCAGGTTTATTTGATAATGCCAGTAAAAAACAATTACCTTATTTTCCAACCCGCATTGGAATAGTGACTAGCCCACAGGCAGCGGCATTACATGATATGTTAATTACGCTAAAACGCCGCGCTCCTCATGTCCAGATCATTCTTTATCCTACACCGGTTCAGGGCAAGGGATCAGCCCAAAAACTTGCAGAAGTGATTCAATTTGCATCATCCAGAGCGGAGTGTGATGTTCTGTTGATAGCACGCGGTGGTGGCAGCATTGAAGACTTATGGTCATTTAATGACGAGCGAGTTGCGCATGCTATTTATGCTTGCCCTATTCCGACCATCACGGGCATTGGGCATGAAACGGATTTCACCATCGCCGATTTTGTGGCCGATTTACGCGCAGCAACGCCCACGGCTGCGGCAGAAATAGCCGTCTTGCCAAGCGCTGATTTACTACTCCAGATCGAAGACATTGCTTTAAGATTAAATCGCTTATTTCAACGAAAACTTGACCAGTATAACCAAACTTTAGACATTCTATCGCGCCGCTTAGTTAGCCCGATTGTGGCTATTCAAAATGAACGACTAAAATTGTCCAGTATGCAAATGAGAGTCCAACATGCATGTAAAACATTAACGCGACATGCTCATTTTAGATTTGAACAAATAAAACAAAAATTAAGGCAGCAAGCTCCCAACATTGCTCATGAAAAAAATCAACTCCAACGACTGGCACAGCATTTGAAGCAAAACATGCATCAACAACTTACTGTGCAACGGCACACTCTGATCAACCTAAATGCGCAACTTGAATTACTAAACCCGCAACGCACGTTAGAACGCGGTTATGCCATCATCTTGGATAGGAAAGGAAAAGTCGTTAAGAAACCTGCCCAGTTTAAAGCGCCTGACAATATTACTGTCAGGCTTGCTGAGGGAGAGGTGGAGTTGGGAGTGGCTAGTGTCCAACAACATTTATGAGTAAATACCCATATTATGCAGGTCTCAAAGCCACATCACTGCTAGAACCTATTGTGGAGCTGCTCCGGCGGGTAGTCCAAATAAATGAACTCCCTGGAAATTAGCCCCCTGTAAATCAGCTCCTTGTAAGTCAGCTCCCTGCAAATTGGCTCCAGACAGATTGTTCGCCCCAGCCGGTTGAAGAATTGGTCTAAAAAAGTTGTTTTGAGTGGGTAACATTCTTTATCTCACATAAAAAATTAATAACAATCCCAATTCTCTAAAGTAGTCGCCTAGCATTGGGGAAGAACCCTAAGTATCCTATACATAAAAATTTCATATTGTGGATTTCCACATCGCCGCAGATTGTTGTCATAATATACCTATAGAGAACCGTAGTGGGAGAACCATAAAGAAATCGCATGGCGCGTATCGAATGGAGGGTAGCTGAAGTATGCCAGAATGGCGAGCTACGTTGACGTCCTATTTGGATGGCGCAATAGATCATGCAGAAGTTTCATAAAATGCGGATTCCCGTTAGTTCATCCGGCACGCTGACTTAGTTGTTATTGTTAAAATAAACGACTCTGACCGAAAAATTTGATGTGTTCTCATAACCGCACTAGAATACACGGTTCGCCGTTTGCCAACTCCTCTTCTTGTCAGAGAGCAGTCGTAAAAATTTTAGAAGGCTGTTGATCAGCTATAACCTATTAATAAAAGGAAGATAAAATGGAACATACCTTACCCGCTTTACCCTACGCGCTGGACGCATTGGCCCCCTATATTTCTAAAGAAACACTCGAGTACCATTACGGTAAGCATCACCAGGGTTATGTCACTAATTTAAACAATTTGATTAAAGGTACCGAGTTTGAGCATGCTACGCTAGAGGAAATCATCAAAAAATCGACTGCTGGTATTTTTAATAACGCTGCGCAAGTCTGGAACCACACTTTCTACTGGAATTGTTTGAAACCACAAGGTGGCGGTGTCCCTGACGGCAACTTGGCGAGTGAGATAAATAAAAAATGGGGATCATTAGATGCCTTCAAAGAAGCATTTTCCAAATCATGTGTTAGTAATTTTGGTTCAGGCTGGACCTGGTTGGTTAAAAAAACGGACGGCTCGCTCGACATTGTGAACACTTCCAATGCGGCCACACCATTAACGACGACAGACAAACCGTTACTTACTTGTGATGTGTGGGAGCATGCTTACTATATCGATTATCGCAATGCCCGTCCTAAATATGTAGAAGCTTTTTGGAATTTAGTGAATTGGGATTTTGCGGCAGACCTGCTTACTTAAGTTTTCCTACAAAAAAAGCCCCTGACTTTCATCAAGGGCTTTTTTATCGGTGTACTAATGGAGATTACGGTATTGAGCCTAAACCCCTTTGAGCAATTGATCTTTCAACGATTGGTCTACTGGTTTTTCCCCAATCCAAATTCGTAACAACGCATTAAAGAACGGACTGCCTAAAAAGGTTCCACCAATCTTTTTATCGTTAAGAAGAATAATTGTACCCACATCAGGTACCCAGGTTAAAGAAATACGATCTTTTTCTTTTAGTGTTTCTATAGTGGAAAATAATTGTTTAAGTTGGCTAAATTCGTCACTTATTTTCTGTAGCTCCTCAGGAGTATTATTTTGTTTTATCCCTTCATCAATGGCTTGCCAAAGATCGTTACTAGCCACATTCCTAAGCATAGTGAGGCTCATTTGCTTGGCCCCCGGCATGTCAATAACACTTTCTGACTTAGTTGCTGTTTTCGGTAAATACAATGCTGCCGCGTATACTTTAAAAAATAATTTCTTGCGGATGCCTGCTCCATTCAACGTTAACATACTCGCCGATGTGCCTGAAGTGACTTGTATCGTCTCATCGATTTTAACGCCGGCCAGCTCTACCGCTTGAGCGTTGATATTAAAAAACAAAAATGCCAAACAAAACAACGCGTTTACGAGTAATTTCATGATTTATGATCCCTTAAAAAAAGAGCAGTAAATTTTGATTTACGGCCTGTTAGGTTATACGTTCACTTAGTTAAAAAACTTTTTACCTTTTCCATCCAAGACTTGCTTTGTGGATTGTGTTTTGCGCCACCTTCGGCCGTCAACGCTTCAAACTCACGTAGTAATTCTTTTTGCTTTTCGGTTAATTTAACGGGCGTCTCAATGACCACATGGCAAAATAAATCACCCGGCGTTCCAGAGCGCACGCCTTTGATACCTTTGGCACGTAATCGGAAGGTTTTCCCGGTTTGCGTCCCTTCGGGAACGGTAAAACTTACCTTACCACTTAAAGTCGGCACTTCGATTTCACCACCTAAAGTCGCTTTAGTAAAGGATATGGGCATCTCGCAATGCAAGTCATCCCCGTCACGATGAAAAACGGCATGAGATTTAGTATGAATTTCAACATACAAATCGCCGGGTGGCCCGCCATTAACGCCAGGCTCACCGTTACCTGAAGAACGAATTCGCATACCATCATCGATTCCTGCAGGAATTTTCACTTCAAGCGTTTTGTTCCGTTTAATTCGACCGACACCTAAACAACTTGTGCAAGGTTCTGGAATAATTTTTCCTGTACCATGACATTTTGGACAAGCTTGCTGAATACTAAACAGACCTTGCTGCATGCGTACCTGCCCATGCCCTCCACAAGTCGTACAACTAACCGGCGACGTACCTGGCTTTGCGCCACTTCCATGACAAGCCTCGCACTCATCCCAAGAAGGAACTCGAATGGTGGTATCAAACCCATTCGCCGCTTGCTCAAGAGTGATTTCCAAGTTATAGCGTAAATCAGCACCGCGATATACTTGTGGGCCGGCACTACGACCGCGACCGCCGCCTCCACCACCAAAAATATCACCAAAAATATCACCAAACGCATCAGCAAAGCCACCCTGGCCGCCTCCTCCGCCGCCCCCCATGTTTGGGTCAACACCCGCATGGCCGTAACGATCGTAAGCTTCCCGCTTTTTCGGGTCGGCTAACATTTCGTACGCTTCTTTGGCTTCTTTGAACTTTTCTTCGGCTTGCTTGCTATCCGGATTGCGATCCGGATGATGCTTCATTGCTAATTTCCGATACGATTTTTTAATCTCATCTTCAGAAGCATTTTTTGCAACGCCTAATATTTCATAAAAATCACGCTTCGCCATTTTTTGGCACTTTCTTAATGAATTCAGATAATTTTTTCGGAACTGCCTGGGTCTTAATGCAGCGCGGTGCTCTGCTTAGCTTTTTCTAGGGTTTGCCAGAGAATCGGAAGAATCGAGGAAAGAACCTTCAAGATGAGCAAGCTTGAGAAATGCTCCCCCTGCAATCAAAAGAAAAAAGAAATTTGATAACGTTTCCTAGCGCATCGACTCTCTCAACTTCCCCCTCCACAACTGGGAGAGGGCAAACTTACGCATAAGGATTATTTATCCTTTACTTCTTTGAATTCAGCATCGACAACATCGTCCTCCTTGCCTTTGGGTTCAGTTGCGCCTGCTGCGCCTTCAGCGGCAGCACCAGAGGCCCCAGCGGCTTGCTGGGCTTGCATGTCTGCGTACATTTTTTCACCCAGTTTTTGAGAGGCAGTTGATAACGCAGCGATTTTTGCATCAAGAGTGGCTTTATCGCCGTCCTTTAATGACTCTTCCAATTCTTTTAGCGCAGCATCAATTTTCTCTTTTTCGCCAGCTTCTAATTTATCACCATGTTCAGCCAATGCTTTGCGTGTCGAGTGAATTAATGCATCACCCTGGTTGCGTGAATCTGCCAATTCTTTCACTTTTTTGTCTTCTTCCGCATTAAGCTCGGCATCTTTCACCATTTTTTGAATTTCTTCTTCAGTAAGACCGGAGTTTGCTTTGATGGTGATCTTATTTTCTTTGCCAGTAGCTTTATCTTTTGCGCCCACATGTAAAATACCATTCGCATCAATGTCAAAGGTAACTTCAATTTGCGGGGTACCGCGAGCAGAAGGTGGAATGCCTTCCAAATTGAATTCGCCTAAGCCCTTATTACGAGCGGCAATCTCGCGCTCACCTTGGAATACCTTAATGGTCACCGCAGGTTGATTATCATCCGCGGTCGAAAATACCTGGCTAAATTTGGTCGGAATAGTGGTATTTTTTTGAATCATCTTTGTCATAACACCACCTAGAGTTTCAATTCCGAGCGACAACGGTGTTACATCCAACAACAACAGATCTTTACGATCACCTGCCAAAACGGATCCTTGAATTGCAGCCCCAACAGCAACTGCCTCATCCGGATTCACATCTTTACGAGGCTCTTTACCAAAAAAATCTTTTACTACTTCTTGTACTTTAGGCATCCGGGTCATACCGCCGACCAGAATAATGTCATTGATATCTGACGGTTTAACGCCAGCATCTTTTATAGCCATGCGGCATGGTTCAATAGTTTTATTGATAAGTTCTTCAACTAATGATTCTAGTTTAGCGCGCGTCATTTTTAAATTCAAATGCACAGGCGCGCCGTTGGCCATAGCAATGTACGGCTCATTAATTTCGGTTTGCTGAGCGCTAGACAACTCAATCTTTGCTCGTTCGGCTGACGCTTTAATTCGCTGTAGCGCGATTGGATCTTTTTTAAGGTCCAAACCGTTGATTTTCTTAAACTCGTCAATGATGTAATCAATAATGCGTTGGTCGAAATCTTCGCCGCCCAAGAATGTATCGCCATTGGTGGACAATACTTCAAATTGCATCTCTCCCTCTACGTCAGCAATTTCGATTATCGACACGTCAAACGTACCGCCCCCTAAATCGTACACGGCAATTTTGCGGTCACCACGTTCTGTCTTATCCAGTCCAAACGCTAAAGCAGCAGCGGTTGGCTCGTTAATAATCCGTTTCACTTCTAGGCCAGCAATACGACCAGCATCTTTGGTAGCCTGGCGCTGTGCATCGTTGAAATACGCTGGCACAGTAATGACCGCCTCAGTCACTTCTTCGCCGAGATAATCTTCCGCTGTTTTTTTCATCTTGCGTAAAACTTCCGCAGAGATTTGCGGTGGCGCCATTTTTTTGTCACGAACGCTCACCCACGCGTCACCGTTTTCTGCTTTAACGATACTAAATGGCATCAAACTAATATCTTTTTGTACTTCTTTCTCGTCAAACTTGCGTCCAATTAAACGCTTAACTGCATAAAGCGTGTTTTCTGGATTGGTAACTGCCTGGCGCTTGGCAGAAGCGCCAACTAGAATTTCACCATCTTCCTGATAAGCAATAATAGAAGGTGTAGTGCGGGCACCCTCGGCGTTTTCGATAACTTTCGGCTGCCCATTTTCGACAACCGAAACGCATGAATTGGTCGTTCCTAAGTCAATACCAATAATTCTTCCCATGATGTTTCCTTTTAAGTTCTTTGATTTATAAAATAAGTGTGTATTTATGCGATGCTTATATATGTCGAGAAAAACTGATTTCAAGCAGCCTAATCAAATTTTTCCAATTGCTTGCGGAATTATTTAGCTTGCGCTACCGTAACCAGGGCCGGCCGCAATAAACGATCCGCAATCGTGTAACCTTTTTGCAATACATCAACCACTGTATTGGCTTCTTGGTCCGCAGGGACCATCGATACTGCCTGGTGTTTAGCTGGATCTAGTTTGTCACCTTTGGCGGGGTTTATCTCAAGTAGACGATTTTTTTCAAAAGCGTTCGCCAGTTGACGTAGGGTAACCTCAGTACCTTCTTTTAGGGCTTCGACTGACACTGTTTCAATTTTCAATGCCATTTCCAAGCTATCTTTGACCGGGATCATGGATTCAGCAAAACTTTCAATGGCAAATTTATGTGCCTTGCTGATGTCTTCCTGAGCACGGCGGCGAATATTTTCAGCGTCTGCTTTAGCGCGTAAAAATGCATCTTGCAATTCAACAAGCTTAGCTTCGGTCTGTAGCAATTTATCTTCAAAATCGGAATCAACCGCTACCATGACTGGCTCAATTGGTTCATTATCTTGGCTCGCTGGTTCTCTGTTTGATTCATTCTTCTCGTCTTGCATCCTTACCTCCTAAAATCAATAATTCACAACAAGGAAACAACTTGGGGTTATTCAGGTGCATTTCAAGAGTGAAATTATCCCTTTTGCGCAGAAATCCCAAAATAGTTAGCGCTCTATGCAGTTTTAATTGAAGAATTAGCTGATATTACGCCCATCTTTAGCAAAAACGCAGGTATGCATCCCTTCCCACTACACGAGCTTACAAGAGCGAAGGAACTTGCCTGACATTGCTCAACATAGAGAAGAAACACTAAGAATTTATTAACTGCTAGTTAATTGAGCACTTTAGGGCCAAGATATTAGCTTATGGCTGCCCACCAAAATTGTCGTCCTCTTTCCCCTGCTGGAAGTAACTATTCTCCTAATAACCATTCAACCCTGGGGCCATGGCGTTTTGAGAGGCCGAAGTTTTCGCTAAAACCTTAAGAAACAATTTATGCTGTGGCAACTGTTTGGGGTTTGTCCGCATTAACTACTATCCGCGATACCTATATCACCGGTAAACTACGGGCTCTTATTATTTTTCATGGATATAACCTTGGCTCCTGTACCTCTTTCCCCATCCATTTTTAAAGCTTACGACATCCGAGGTGTTATTGGCAAAACACTGGATAGCAATGTGGCTTTTCGGCTTGGCTTGGCCTTCGGGGAGGCCGTTCTAGCAAAAAATGAGCATGACGTTGTCGTTGGGAGGGATGGACGTTTATCTGGGCCAGAACTAAGCGCGGCATTAGCAAAGGGTTTGCAAGCTTCTGGCGTCAATGTCATTGACATTGGTTCGGTGGTAACCCCCATGGTCTATTTCGGATCACATGTATTGAAGGCGAAATCTGGCATCATGGTGACCGGTAGCCATAATCCTCCAGACTACAATGGCTTCAAAATGGTATTGGCCGGGGAAGCCATTTATGGAGAAACCATCCAAAAGCTTTATCGAACTATTATTGCCCTTCCCACATCGAATAAGCAAACCACTGGTGCTTATGTATTACACGACATTGGGCTGGCCTACCTAGAACGCATTATTTCCGACATCAAATTGGCGCGTCCCATGAAAATTGCTGTCGATTGTGGTAACGGTATAGCGGGCGCATTTGCAGCTAATTTGTATCGAAAACTGGGATGCCAAGTCGACGAGTTATTTTGCGATGTTGACGGCACATTTCCACATCACCACCCGGATCCCGCGCAATTAAAGAATCTGCAAGACTTAATTACCCACGTTAAAAACAGTGATGCAGAATTAGGTTTGGCTTTTGATGGTGACGGCGACCGTTTAGGCGTGGTCACTAAAAATGGCCATGTTATTTATCCAGATCGGCAATTAATGTTGTTTGCAGAGGACGTATTAACTCGCCATCCAGGCGCACAAATTTTGTACGACGTTAAGTGCACACGGCACCTTGCGTCGTGGGTCAAAGCGCGTGGAGGGAATCCCGTAATGTGGAAAACAGGCCATTCCCTTATTAAAGCAAAAATGCGCGAAACTGGCGCACCATTAGGTGGAGAGATGAGTGGGCATATTTTTTTCAAAGATCGCTGGTACGGCTTTGATGATGGTCTGTATGCAGGAGCGCGCTTGCTGGAATTATTGTCCCGAGTTGATAATCCCTCAAAAACACTCGATGCCTTACCGCAGTCTATTTCCACTCCTGAACTGCAACTTGCCCTTAATGAGGGAGAAAATTTTGCTCTTATCGCAAAAATGCAGGAAGAAGAACACGTGAAAAAGTACTTTTCTGAGTCAGAGAAAATTGTCAGCATTGATGGATTGCGGGTGGAATATGAGAACGGCTTCGGTCTGGTACGCTCATCAAACACAACTCCAGTAATTGTGATGCGATTTGAAGCTGATACTACAACCACGCTAACACGAATTCAAACTGCATTTAAGTGCGCTATTTTGGCCATAAAACCCGACGCTCAATTACCGTTTTAGAAAACCGACAACATGAAAATATTGCTCGTTCGCGTATCTTCGCTAGGCGATGTATTACATAACATGCCGATTGTGGCTGACATTCTGACGTATTTTCCGACTGCGGAAATTGATTGGGTTGTGGAAGAAGCCTATGTTGATCTAATTAAACTGAATACTTCTGTCAAAAAAATAATTCCATTTGCCTTACGGCGCTGGCGAAAAAACTTACTTTCTCCTTCCGTATACGCTGAAATGGCGGCATTCAGAAAATCATTACAATCGGTTCGTTATGATGTTATTTTGGACACGCAGGGCTTATTAAAAACCGGGATAATCATGGGATTAGCACGGGGTGGAATTAAGGTCGGTTTGGCAAACCGAACGGAAGGTTCGGGCTATGAACCTGCTTCACGCTTTTTTCATACGCTTAGCGTTAAAGTAGAAAAACAGTCCCATGCGGTGTTACGGGGTCGACTGGTTGCTGCACAAGCATTAGGTTATGTTAATAAAATTAATAACGTGCCGCCCAATTTTGGATTACAGACTCCTGATTTGCTTCCGCATTGGTTACCGGAAAACAGGTATGTCGTCTTTTTTCACGGTACAGCAGGGGCGCATAAAAAATGGCCTGCTCATGATTGGATCACATTGGGAAAACATATTAACCGTCTTGGCTATCCAATTCTGCTTGCTTGGGGAAATCATACTGAGATGCTTGAAGCTGAGCAACTTGCCGCGCATAGCGCTAACGCTCAGGTACTACCTCAACTTAGTATGATGGAAGCTATTGTCTTAGCACAACGCGCCTCCTTAGTAGTAGGGGTCGACACCGGGCTTACTCACATCGCTGCTGCTTTCAACCGCCCTACCGTAGAATTATATTGCGCTTCTTCGCGTAGGAAATTCGAAGGGAATTGGTCAGAGAAAATTATAAATCTGGGAGATAAAGGTACGCCACCAAATGTGACCGAGGTAATTGCTGCAGTTGACCGATTAATCAATATAGAAAACAAAGGAGCCTTTCAATCTTAAAATCCGGCTGCAAAACACCAAAACGATTCACTGTTCACTAGATTTTCTAGTTAGTATCGCGATATTGACGGTCAAATCCACCCATATCTGTCGACGTATAATTACTTCTTGCACTCGCTGCTTTCCCATTCAATAGACTCTAAGTTTTACAGCAGAGCAGCTCCCGCAATTCTTCTATCAAGAAACCTTTTCACAACCTGCTGCGCGAGCTAATAAGGAGTTACTCGGTGTTCACGATCATCATGTACTCGATTACATTCTTGTTGCTGCGCTGCGTGTACCTCATCTTTGACTGGCTGACTAAAGTAGTGCAAAGGCCCCTATGAAATTATTTCCTAGACTTAACGAGAAACACAGCACGTTGATCGAAATTACGCACTTGTGAGATCGTCGGAACTGGAACCACGCCGGAGGTAGTACTTACTTCGCTATATTTCTTGTCCCCATAACGTCCGGAACTAACTGTTGTTGAATCCACGGGCACATACGATGTCGTGGAAATTGTTTGTGTATCGGTGTAACTTGAAGAATAAATAACCATGGTTGCTTTAACGGCTTTCGCTTGACTAATCAAGTTATCTACTGACTCAAGTTCACCATTGAAAGATGCCTCCCCAATCACAATGTAACCTTGCGATTTGGCCATCGATACGTCCTGTTTTAAATCATCCGATTTAGTAAGGATAGGCAGAGCGCCCTCAGCCAATAACACCAAACCGGGCGCTGCTTGGGTGTTAACGAAAGCCTGATAGTTTTGTTGAAAGCCATTAACACAGGCATTTAATAGCAATGTTATTGCAGCAATTACGAATAATTTTCGCATAAGGTTATCCATAGAATTAAAAGTAACGTTGGTTATTATCAATGCCTGAAACGCGCTTCCGCTAAACGATCAGCCACAACGCTTGTAGGCAGCTCTTCATGTGCTGCACGTTCAAATATTTCTAACAATGTGGAGCCAATTTCACGTACATGGGCTTCTACTGTGGCTTCGGGTTTGTTCAAATATTCGTAGCAAACTTTGATGATACCGCCCGCATTAATCACAAAGTCAGGTACATACAATACACCTTTCTGACGTAACAGGTCGCCCACTTCGGCCGTTTGTAATTGATTATTGGCACCCCCCGCCACAATGCTAGCCTTTATGCGTGAAAGCGTCGTTGGATTAAGCGTAGCCCCCAAGGCGCAGGGAGCATAAATATCCGCTGCTACATCATAAATTGCATCGACCGAAACCACTTCTGCGCCAAATTCCATCCGTGCTCGCTCAAGCGCTAATTCGTCAATATCGGCAATAATTAACTTTGCACCCGCGGCATGCAAACGACGCGCATAATCAAAACCCACATGCCCCAAACCTTGAACAGCAACTACGAGACCTTCCATACTATCGCGTTTCAAATGAAACTTTACCGCCGCTTGCGCCCCAACAAAACAGCCCAAGGCGGTGTAGGGAGAGGGATCACCCGTCTCCCCCAAACCAGCAACAAATGAGGTTTTTTTCGCGACATTTGCCATGTCTGCCGGACTGGTACCAATATCTTCCGCAGTTACATAGCGTCCGCCCAAACGGTCTAACGCTTCGCCCAAGGCTTCAAATAAAGATGATGTTTTATCGGTTTTGGGGTTACCAATAATGACGCTTTTTCCGCCGCCTATGGGCAGACCTGCAACCGCATTTTTATAAGTCATTCCGCGTGACAGGCGCAATACGTCATTTACTGCTGCCGCCTCATTGACATAATTCCACATCCGGCAACCACCCATTGCTGGGCCTAAGTGGGTGTTATGAAGAGCGATAATGGCTTTTAAACCGGATTTAGGCTCAGATACAAATATAACCTGCTCGTGATCATCAAAATTAGGCTCGTTGAATACAAATGCGGTCATGCTAGGCTCCGTACAGGGTAGTGTGAACTCCAGGAAAGAGTGCACGACAAATCATTTTTATAAGAGTTACAAAACTAAAAGATGGCGAGGTAAAGTATGGGGAATAAATTTAGTTAACTTGATCACTGTCTCTTTATCCGGCGTCTATCGGACGACGCGCGAGTATAAAGACTTCTCATGCAAAACTCAAGAAATGTGGCAGGTCTCTCACGGCTGTCCACTCAAGAATACTTATCGCTAACCACTACGCCGCTACTTGCTCTTTCCCCTTTTTTTAGGAAATTGTTCTGAAAATAATGATTGAGCATTCTCTTTTATACGAAGACCCGCACAACTACTAAACGAGTCGAAGACGAAGCGCAGAGACACAGCAATGGGAACGTACTTGAGGTACATAAAAATTGCGAGCACCGCGCAATGCCATAGTTGGCTCGCTTAGTTGTGTGCCGAGGTCTCTGTGTTTCAAACTCATAAATAGCCCCGTACATATCGTCAATCCAAACTTGTTATTTCATTAATAATTTATTTTATGTCCGACAAATTCGGCCAGGCTTATCGTCCGCACTTTTAATGTTAACTTTTTAACACATTAAATGCGATCATTTTAAATCTCAAATCCACATTCCATTTTTAGCATAAAGCTAGTATTCTAGGAGAATGTCCTACATCTTGTTCGTATCTAGATAAAGCTCCTGGTGTGCTTAGTCGATTGCTTACTGGGGTATTCGTTACATTAGACCACGACATTTCGGCATGCCTCATAACATCACACTAATTACGACGATTGCTGCAGCGCTTTGCTTCGGGTTGATCTTTGGTTTAATCGCCATACGCCTAAAGCTACCACCGCTGGTGGGGTATCTTGCGGCAGGCGTTCTCATCGGTCCAAGTACGCCCGGTTTTGTGGCTGACGCTGCGCTTACTGAACAGTTAGCTGAGATAGGCGTTATGCTATTAATGTTCGGTGTCGGTTTGCATTTTTCTCTAAATGACTTGCTAAAAGTCTGCCGGATAGCTTTACCGGGCGCCATACTTCAAATCATTATTGCAACCGGCATGGGCATGGGTTTGGCTCACCTTTGGGATTGGGACACCGCCTCGGGATTGGTATTCGGTTTGTCGTTGTCAGTTGCAAGCACGGTCGTTCTTTTACGTACCTTAGAAAGCAGAGGACTGATGGACTCAACGAACGGCCAAATTGCTGTGGGCTGGCTAGTGGTAGAAGATTTGGTGATGGTGCTCGTGCTCGTTTTATTACCTCCAATTTCAAGCGCATTAATAGGAAATGAAGAACACATTATTAGCAGTATAGCGAAAACGCTTGCCATAACTTTTGCCCAAGTTATCGCTTTTATTGTTTTTATGCTGGTAGTAGGACGACGATTTTTCCCATGGTTTCTTTGGCGTGTGGCTCGTATTGGGTCAAGAGAAATTTTTACCTTAACCGTCATTGCTGCGGCCGTTGGAGTAGCCTACGGCTCCTCACAGTTTTTTGGTGTCTCTTTTGCTCTCGGCGCTTTTTTCGCCGGCATGATTCTACGAAAATGCGAATTAAGTCATCGGGCTGCCGAAGAGACTTTACCATTGCGCGACGCATTTTCAGTATTATTTTTCGTCTCGGTAGGCATGCTCTTTCAACCAAGCATATTAATTGATAGTCCAAGCTATGTGCTGGCAACCGTCGCAATAATCATCTTAGGTAAATTTGTTGCCGCATTCTTAATAGTGTTGGCATTGCGGTATCCGTTAAATATTGCTTTAACTGTATCTGCCAGCTTGGCACAAATTGGTGAATTTTCATTTATTCTTGCCGCCCTGGGTCTAACATTGGGTCTCTTGTCGACAGACGCACACAGCATTATTTTGGCTGGCGCGCTCATTTCAATTACCGTAAATCCACTTATTTTTAGAGCGATCGAACCGCTTCAAAAATGGATACCGGCCCATCCTGACTTTATGAAAAGATGGGACCATTCCGCAGGACCACTGGCAGAACTTCCTGAATCAGTCGACGAAAAAAAGGTGCCGGTGCAAGTTGTTTTGATAGGTTATGGCAAAGTAGGAAGGAAAGTGGCTGATTACTTAAGCGAGCACGGCATTAGCTTCGTCGTTGCAGAACAAAATCGCAAATTGGTACAACAAATGCGCAAACAAGGCATTGCAGCCGTTGCAGGAAACGCTACAGAACCATCCGTGTTGGTTCGCGCTCACGTCGCCAAAGCATCTATTTTAATAGTCGCAACCCACAATGCTTTCCATGTTCGTGCAATGATTAAAACGGCAAAAGCTCTAAACCCGACTATCATGGCTCTAATACGCACCCACAATGAGAATGATGCCGAATTGCTTCAGAAGGAGAATATAGGCAAAGTATTTCTGGGCGAGCAGGAGCTCGCTACGGCTATGGCCAGCTATATTTTCAAACTCCTAGATAAAGAAGAAGCTGTTCATCTTGCAAGAGCCGAGGAGAATTAAGAAAATATCCTCATCAAATTTAATTCCCATTGTTTCATATTATCCCTAAATTCCTCTGTTGACCGGTTCTTAGCTTGATAACAAATTGGATTCATTGAAGATTTCGCTCTTTACCTACTTCACCGTTTAGGTGGAAACGCTATAGACTCGCCATAGGCTCAATGGTACGTTTTGTAGCGCCCTGGCAGCGTTGCTCCTCCTTGCAACATAGAGGTTGCCGCGTCGTCGTGGTGCAGCAGAAGTTTCAGAATGCATGCATTCTGCCAGCGGAACGGACTTTCCCTGCAAGGAAAGTTTCGTGAGCACCCGGAGAATTAATGCGGCCAGGAAGATGGAAGAACGTGCACTTGAACCTGTGGTGGACCTTTGGTGAACCTGTCGGTGCACCTGTCGGTGAACCTGTCCAACATAGGAATCTGATATGTATTGACCTGTCAAATCTCTTGTCTTTTTCTTTTTTTTTTTTTCAAATTAGGTCCTTTTCTAATTCAATGCACTTACAGCAAAAC